>JBJFEF010000380.1:0-3467 GCA_051890435.1 Muribaculaceae bacterium | reverse complement strand
TTTAAAGAGACTCTATGCTGTCACGATAGCTGCGCAGTTGCTTTTCTGAGAGGCTTTCTTTTGCGGCTCTTAATTCGTGAAGAATCGATTCTCTGTCGGTAGGCAAATAACCTGTAAATGGAATAGGATTGCTTACGGTCCGAGCAAGGATATGCGTCTTGCACGTCAGTTTGCTTACGAGGCTCATCATTTCGTCAAGACGCTCATGCTCGGTAGCTTCCCGGAATAGTCCTTCTGTGATTTCCCTATACAGTTGGCTTTCAGGGAACAGTGTGAGGGAGAGGAATCCTATGCTGACAGGATGCAACCGGTTGAATACCTCTGCTGAACGGCTTGCATTACGCTCACCATTGCCACGACCTGCAAGACCTACAAGATAGAAGAAATTATATCGTATGCCTGCTGCTTCCAACTTTTGGCATTGATTGATGATGTCGTCAGAGAGATACCCCTTGTTCACCCTCGTCAGCGTCTCGTTGTCACCACTCTCCACACCGATAGTGAGAAAATCAAAGCCCAAATGGTGAAGCTGCGACAGTTCTTCTACCGATTTCTTGGTAATATCGGTAATTCTTGCAAAACAGCCAATAGTGGGATGCCCACCTCCTACATATTTCCTGATAAGCAAGGCAATGTCGAGAAGGCGTTGGGTCGTCAAAACGAATGGATTAGCTCCAGTCAAAAACACCCTGTGCGCCCGAGGTTGGACTCGGTTGATAACTTTAAGGTCACTCTCAATCTCTGACATTGGTGACATACGGAATTTCTGAGTTCCATAAAGTGTGCAGAACTTGCACTTGTGCCAAGTGCAGCCTGCTGTTACTTGCAGTAACTGTGAAGTGGCTTCGTATGGAGGTCGCCACACAGGTCCATCGAAATGTAGTTTTATTTCCATAATTGTAATAAAATAATGATTTCGAGGGCAAAGGTAAATAGCGAGCGTAAGCATTTGATGCAAAAAATCACTTTTTACACTAACCTAAAGGTAAGTAAAGAAATATCAAACCATACATATACAAGACAAATAAAAAGGAATGAAAAGACTTGATTATGATTACTGTCATGCTGCTCCAATATTGGAATGGATGAGTCACAAATGGGCACTTGTCACCCTATTGAGAATCTCTGAATTATGTGACTATGAGAATGAATCGGTCCGCTTTGGCACCTTGTTCCGTTCCATTCCCCAAATTTCGGAGAAGATGCTTGCTTCCACACTCGACTATCTTGTACAAGAAGGGCTGCTCTTACGACATTCGTTTGAATCTGTTCCACCAAAGGTAGAGTATTCTCTCACATCAATAGCCGTCAGTTTTCTTCGTGAAATAAGTTATGTGATAGAATGGGGGCAACTGCATTTTGATGATATTATAGCTTCAAGAAACAGCACCAATCGCAATCCGGGACAATGATTATTTATCAATAGGATAGTTCATTTTGTCGGACAGGAGTGATAAAAAGTCTTATGGCAAACAGATAACAACAAAACAGAGAATTTGTGGATTTTGGGGGAATCCGAAAAAATGGTAAGATTATCCGTAATTTATTTAGTTGATATTTTGAAAATTTGTAGTTAATTTGCAATGTGAACAATCAGATGCTTACTCGTTGCCTCTGGCAGGCTCTCGATGGCATGGATTATAAATATCATCAACTATGGACAGCAATAAAATGACTCGCCGCTCGGCACTGAAACTGATGGGAGCTGCGGCACTCGCCACAATGATGGCTTCGACCGGCGCCTCGGCTCTCACGGCTTGCACAAGCAGCAAGAAGAAGCGCGTGGTGCTCTACTTTACAGGCACCGGAAACTGCCTCTATGTGGCGCGGCAACTTGCCGGAGCCGACGGTGAAACGCTCAGCATTCCGCAACTCATGCGCAAAGAGCAATTTGAGATTGAAGCCGACGAGATTGGGATTGTCTATCCCGTCTACGGCCACATGCCGCCCAACATGGTGCGCCGGTTCATTCAGAAAGCCAAGCTCACTGCCGACTACAAGTTTGCCGTTCTCACCTACGGTATGCGCAAGTGTAACTCAGTGGAGATATGGAACGAAATTGCCCAGAAAGCAGGCGTTAATTTCGACTACATCAGCACTATCATCATGGTAGACAACTGGCTGCCAAACTTCGACATGAATGAGCAGATGAAAATCGACAAGCACATTCCGGAAAACCTTGCCCGAATCACTGCCGACCTTGCCAACCGACGGCAGTGGCACGAGGCTGTGACCGAAGAGGAGCGAATGCAGCATGCCGGTTTCCTTCAGCGCAGCGGCATCGACCCCGAAGTGGGCTTCGTCATGCAGAGCGACCGTTGCTTCACAGTGACTGATGCCTGCATCGAGTGCGGTGTGTGCACCTATGTGTGCCCTCGCGGCAACTATGAGCTGACATCGCGTGGCGTGAAGATGCAGGGCGACTGCGAATTTTGCTTTGCCTGCATTCAGAATTGCCCTCAACGCGCCATTCAGTTCAAGAAGGATGAAGAAGGCTGGCCCGACGGCTCGGAGAAGAATCCCAATGCCCGCTACCGCAATGAGCACATTTCGCTAATGGATCTGAAACTTGCAAACAGCCAAAAGCCATAGCACGACCACATAAATCACCATCAAATCAATAATCAAACTAACTTGATATGCTTAGAAAAATTAGGATTACGCTGGCTGCGCTGTTTTTTGCAGCCGTAACGATGCTGTTTCTCGACTTCACCGGCACCGTCCATGCCTGGCTCGGCTGGACGGCAAAAGTGCAGTTCATGCCGGCACTGCTTGCCCTGAATGTGGGCGTGGTGGTGGCATTGTTGCTACTCACGCTGCTCTTGGGGCGTGTGTACTGCTCGGTGATATGTCCGCTTGGAGTGATGCAAGATGCGATTTCGTGGCTCAATGGTCGCCGCAGCAAAAAGCATCGCCATCGCTTCACCTATTCGCCCGAGAAACGCTGGCTGCGCTATGGTGTGCTTGCCGTGTTTGTGGCTTGTCTGGTGGGTGGTGTAGGTTCGGTGGCAGCATTGCTTGCTCCTTACAGCTCTTATGGCCGCATTGCAGCCAATCTCTTTGCTCCCATTTACGGGTGGTGCAACAATCTGCTTGCCTACTTTGCCGAGCGGCTCGATAGCTATGCTTTCTATTCTACCGATGTGTGGATTGCAAGCCTCCCAACGTTTATCATTGCCATAGTCACTTTTGCCGCCATTGCAGTGCTCGCATGGCGTGGTGGTCGCACCTATTGCAACACCATCTGCCCCGTTGGAACAGTGCTGGGCGTTGTGTCGAGGTTCTCGCTGCTGCGCCCCACCATCGACACTTCGAAGTGCAATGCCTGCGGGCTGTGCGGTCACCGCTGCAAGGCTTCGTGCATCAACTCGAAGCATCACGCCATCGACTACAGCCGCTGCGTGGCTTGCATGGACTGCATCGACACTTGCAAACACGGTGCAATCAAGCTGCGCCTGCGCACCCGA
>JBJFEF010000379.1:0-3481 GCA_051890435.1 Muribaculaceae bacterium | reverse complement strand
TTGGGTTGTCCGGTAGCCTCGTCGATACCCTCAGCCACCATAGTTCCTTCGTGGTAGGGGAGTGACTCCTTGGTAACACCGAAGTAGTTCATCACGAGGTTAGTTCCGTGATACATTTTGCCACCCTTCTGCCAGTCCCAAGTGGTGCTGAGAGAAACACGCTTGTAGCGGCCGCCAAGGTTGATACCCATGTTGAAGTCGGGAGCGCAGTTGCCCAGATCTTGGCTGTCGGAGCTTGCCTGTGGAAGACCGTTGAGGAGGAGAAGGTTGCCATTCTCGTCGCGCTTGAAGCCGTTACCGTAGATGTTGGGATAAGTACAACCTGCCTGTGCACGCACCTGAGGCTCAACGAAACCACCAAGCATAATCGACTCTACACCGGGAGCAAGCTCCTTAACGTAGTTCCATACGCGAGAGAAGTTGATGCCGAGGTTCAAGTCGTAGTCCTTGGCTTGGAGGATAGCGGCGTTGATGCTAAGCTCATGAGCCTGAGTTTCCATCTTACCGGCGTTGGTGAGCATATACTGGTAACCTGTTGAGCCATCGATAGGCACCTCAAAGATTTGGTCTTTCACGCTCTGGAAGCTGAAAGTGTAGTCAACGCGCAAGCGGCCGTTGAAGAAACCGAGTTCGGTACCAACCTCGAAGTTAGAGGTGTTCTGTGGCTTGAGGTTCTTGTCGTAGATTACGTACATAGGCACGTAAGTGGATTGTCCTGAAGGAAGCGGGTAGCTTACCGGAGTGTAGGCATAGAAACCGCTGCCATAAGAAGGAGTGTAGTAGAAGTCGTTGTAGTAGCTACCTGCCTGACCTACCTGTGCAAACGATGCACGGAGCTTACCGAAGCTGAGCACGTTCTTGTGAGCCTTGAGAGCCTCAAGCTCGGTGAATACCCATCCGAGAGAAACTGAAGGATAGAAGAAGCTGCGAGAGCCGCGTGGCATGGTAGAAACGTAGTCGTTACGTCCGGTAACGGTCAAGTAGAGCTGGTCGGCCCACGAAGCAGAGATGCTACCGAAGAAACCAACGGTGCGCTCCTTGCGGCCATACTCAGTCGATACGAAAGCAGTGGCGTTGCCGATGGTGGGGAAGCCATAATACTGGAAGTTGCTTCCGTAGTATGACCAAACGCGACGGTTGACGTGGTTGATTTCGTTACCGAGCATCACATCCAAGCCCCATTCCTGCTCATCACCAAACTTGGCGTTGAAGTTGGCAGTGAAGAGGTTGTTGAAAGTGTTGTTCTGGCGTCCATAGTTGCTGATTTCACCCTTGTTGTTGGCAGCAGAGCCAATCTCGGCGAGGTCGCAGTAGTCGGAAGTATATACGTCGAGACCAGCCTGCTCGCGGAACCAGAGCTGCTTGTTCTCGCCCCAGTTGATGTTGGGGTGATACTCTACATAGGCGTTGCCGTAGGTACGGTTGGTGTGCTGAGAGTATTCGTCGTTTTCAGCCCACCAGTAGGGGTTGTTGAACGTAGTAGAGCGGAAGAGCACCTGCTTAGTGGGGTCGCCGGGCACGTTGTAGGGAATACCCTTGAGGTTATACTCAGCCGGGCAGCTGTAAATCACGTTCATGATACCGCTGTTGGCACCCGGAGCACCGGTGATGCGGCTACTTGTGTAGTTGATAGAGAAACCGGTCTTCCACTCTTTGTCGATAGCATAGTCAACAAGGCCGCGTGCACCCCAGCGGGTCATACCGGTAGAAGGAATGATACCGTTCTGGTAAGAGTTGCTGAGGCCGAAAGAGTAGTCGAGACCGTCCTTCTTCTGCGAGATGTTGATGTTGGTGTTCTCGGTGAAACCTGTTCCGAGGAAGTCGCCAACGTTGTCATATCTTGTGGGTGTCTCCCAACCGTCGAGGCCGGCCTGGGCACGCTTGGGATTATAGTACATACCCTCGTGGTGACCCATAGCCTGAGTGTATTTGTTGTCGGTTGCGCCACCATATACGGGGTGGTTGACAAGGTCGTCGATTTTCGAACCCCACGACATTGAAGAAGTCGGGCTGTAGGTTCCGGTAGTACCTTGAGAATAAACCGTCTGGCGCTGGAACTTGCGCGAAACGCGCTCGGCGCTCATGTTGGTAGAGATAGTCACTGTAGGACGGCTTGAACGGAGCGAACCGCGCTTGGTGGTGATTACAATCACACCATTTGAAGCACGGATTCCATAAAGAGCCGAAGCAGCCTGACCCTTGAGCACGTTGATGCTCTCGATGTCGTCGGGGTTGATATCTACAGTACGGTCGCTGATGTTGGCACCGGTAACTGAAGCACCTGTGCTGAAGTCAGGAGTAGTGGAGATAGGCATACCGTCGATTACGTAAAGCGGTGCGTTGTTGCCGTCGAACGAACGGGCACCACGAATAACGATTTGAGCCGAAGCACCCGGAGCACCCGAAGACTGGCGCACTGATACACCGGTGAGCTTACCTTGAATAGCGCTTGCGAGCGAAGTAGTACCCTCGGTGTTGAGGTCCTCAGCCTTGAGGTCCTGAGCAGCATAACCGAGAGCCTTGCGGTCGCGCTTCACACCCATTGCAGTAACGACCACCTCATCGAGCTGGTTGTAGCTGTTGTTGAGGGCGATTACAACGCCATCTTTAGCTTCTACTTGCTTGGTAATCATTCCCACATAGGATACGTTGATTAATTTCACTCCCTTGGGAACTGTGATTGAGAACTTACCGTCGATGTTGGTAACTACACCGTTACCTCCTCCAACCGGAAGAACGGTAGCGCCTACGAGAGGCTCGTTGTCGCCGGCAAATACGACTGTTCCTGTGATCTTAGTCTGGGCAATCACTGCCATCATAGAACAAATCGTAATCAAAACTAACATTAGTCTTTTCATACCTTAAAAAACCTTTAGTCTATAAATAATTAATAATTGAAATGATATTTCTCTAAAAATTGCCGATTGCGAGATTTTCATCCCCAATAGGGGAGTGAATCACATTCGGCAGAGCTCCTTTGATAATTTAATGTTATGCATCGCTATTCATCGATGATAACTACTCGCATACTTCGTCGTTAATAATTTCCCTTTGTCGTAAATGCAAAATTATCTGAGTGGTGGAGATTACGGGCGCAAAGTTATAATATTTATGTATTACGACGTATGCAAATTTCGGTTTTTAACATTATCGTGAAATTTTGCTACATTTTGATAGTGTTGCAAATCACTTGCTTATTATCTGTAAGCAATATGGTGAAAATATATTACTGATTATAAGTAATATTGCTGTTTTTGTGTCGGTTTTTATGCCATTTGCACAAATGGCAATATATCCTTGAATTGGCTTTTTGAAGATTCGGTGTTTGATAATCAGTGAGTTAGTGGGAATTGAACCTCGAAAAATGACAATTATCGGCAAAAATTGCAATTTTTCATCTTGTGCTATGATTTGATGGTGTGATGTGTGCTTGTTTACATTGGCTGAATGTGTGTGCTAAATGCGTGATAATTAAATGCAT
>JBJFEF010000378.1:0-12839 GCA_051890435.1 Muribaculaceae bacterium | reverse complement strand
GACATCAACGGACGCCGCTTGGAGCGCATCACTCAGCCGGGCTTCTACATCGTTGGAGGCAAGAAGGTGATGGTAACCGGCAAATAGGTTGAATGAGCTCCCCAAGAAAATGAATCTATGCAACAATTATTTTTTTGAGTAAGAACCATCAATAATTTATTCACATATTTTATAATCCGGAAGATAGTATGAATAACACAAGGGCACCCTCACCGGGTGCCCTTTTTCATGTGCACTGTTTGCTCTATATGGAGAATGCAGGAATGATTGGTCGGCTTCGTGACTGCATTATTGAGGGGGTGCCGGGGCTTTGGTGTGAAAATGTTGTGAAAAAGTGGGTGGATTTTTTGGTGACTTAGCCATTATAAGCTAAATTTGTGAAAATTATTAATTATTCATTCTCTTTTCTTGATTAAAACACTAAAAGACATGAGAACAAAATACAAAAGAATACTCTTGAAACTGAGCGGTGAGTCGCTCATGGGTGAGCAGGGATATGGCATCGATGCCAAGCGTGTTGCCGACTATGCCGAGCAAATCAAGGCAGTGGCAGAGAGCGGTGTGCAGGTTGCCATCGTGATTGGAGGCGGAAACATCTTCCGTGGCTTGGCAGGCGCTGCCAAGGGCGTTGACCGCGTGAAAGGCGACCAGATGGGTATGCTTGCCACGGTAATCAACTCGCTTGCGCTGAGCTCGTCGCTCGAAGCCCACAATCAGCCGGCACAGGTGTTCACTGCCATCAATATGTTCCCCATTGGCGAGCACTACAGCAAGTGGAAGGCCATTGAGGCGATGAAAGCCGGCAAGGTGGCTATCATTGCCGGAGGCACCGGAAATCCCTTCTTCACCACCGACACCGGTTCGGCACTGCGTGGCATAGAAGTTGAGGCCGATGTAATGCTCAAGGGCACTCGCGTTGACGGCATCTACACTGCCGACCCCGAGAAGGACCCCACCGCCACCAAGTTCTCTGAAATCAGCTACGACGAGATCTACACTCGCGGCCTTAAGGTGATGGACCTCACCGCCACCACACTCTGCAAGGAGAATGGCTTGCCCATCATCGTGTTTGACATGGACACCAAGGGAAATCTTGAGAAGGTGCTCAATGGCGAGCCCATCGGCACGCTGGTGTATTGATTTCGGCATTTCTTGTCATGATGAAATAATCAAAAAAACATACAATCACATAACACAAAGAGACATCATTATGAACGACGTTAATCATTATCTCAATCCTGCCGAAGAGAAGATGGAAATGGCTGTGGAATACCTCGACGAGGCATTGGCACACATCCGTGCCGGAAAAGCTAATCCGAAGATTCTCGACGGAATACGCGTGGACTACTACGGTAGCGCCGCTCCCATCAGCAACGTAGCAAATATCTCAGTGCCCGACGCCCGCACCATCGCCATCACTCCTTGGGAGAAGTCGATGTTTAAGGTGATTGAGAAGGCTATCATCAATTCAGAGCTTGGTATCACTCCCGAGAACAATGGCGAGGTGATTCGCATCTCCATTCCGCCACTCACCGAGGAGCGCCGCAAGGCTCTCGTGAAGCAGTCGAAGAATGAGGCTGAGCAGGCCAAGATTTCGGTACGCAATGCCCGCCGCGATGCCATTGAGGGCTTGAAGAAAGCCATCAAAGACGGTATGCCCGAGGACGTGGAGAAAGATGCCGAGGCAAAGGTGCAGAAGATTCACGACCGCTTCATGAAGCGCATCGACGAAATCTTTGCTGCCAAGGAGAAGGAAATTCTCACAGTGTAATCACTTTGAGATTGTGCAACAACGTTTTGTGAGTTGCACATTGCAAGAGTTTACCCCTGCCACAGAAGTTGTGTGGCAGGGGTGATTTTTTTAGTGGTGGTGGGTGGGGATACTGAAATTTTGTTAAAGAAACATAATTTGTTGCATAAAAGTGTTTTTGTATTGATTTTGTTGCTAACTTTCCGTGAAATTTGCAACCCATCTATAAAACTAACTTAATATATAGACATTATGAGAAAGTTGACCTTCATTCTTGCGGCAATATTGACGGTATTTGTTGCTTCTGCACAAGGGTTTGTGGAGCTAAATGGTAAGTCATATCAAGTGGATACGATATCGCAGCGTGTGATTGGTCCGGGCGTTAGGCACACCATTGTGAGAGTGCCCGGTTACCCGCTCAATGCTTATGTGCTCGAAGCCGACCTTACTAATGAATACAATAATGTGGAAACCAATCAAGGCTACAACCGCCTTGGAAAGACCGAACTTCTCTCAAATGCCTACAACCGTCACCGTGCCCAAGGCAAGAAGCCGCTTGCAGGCTGCAATGGAGCCTTCTGGTGCGTGAGTGCCAATATTCCCTACAACAACTGGATGCTTGGCGTGCCATTTGGCGGTGAGGTGGTGAATGATACGATTTATCTCAACACCAACACCGTTGCCGATGCGTGGAATGGCGGTCCGAGCCGCTCATGTGCCACTATCATCGACACCGACAAGCGCGTGCACATCGGTCCGCACCAGTGGACCGGTTTCGCCAAGAGCGCGAAGTTTAGTGCCGACCAGGAAATAATCCAGGTGAACAAGCGCGTGAATACCGGGCAACTCGCCCTGTTCAATCACGCCATCGGTCGCGACCACAAATTCTACACCGTAGCCGATTGCAACTATGTGTATCTCAATCTCAAGGCTGGTGAGCGATGGCGCACTGCCGAAGACATCACTTTTGTGGTGCAGGAGGTGAAAACCGATGCCAACGACCAAGTGCTGGGCAACTATGATGCCTGCCTTGTGGGCGACGGTGCCTATAAGGCTGAGCTTGCTAAGCTCGCCCCCGGCGATGAAGTCACGGTGAATTATTACTGGTTTGCCCTCAAGGAGGACGACAAGAGCCCCATCAAGGTGGCTAATTCAAGCGAGGGAAATGCCTGGGTGATGCTCCACGGCGAGCTTACCTACCGCAACACCGATGAGACTTACAACACTCAGACTTACTCTAAGTGTGCCTATGGCACTAATGCCGAGGGCAACAAGCTATATATGCTTGTGATTGATATGTCCACTCACCCTGTCTATGGAAAATCAGCGGGTTGCAGCACCACGGTGTGCTGCCAGCTTTTCAAGTTCCTCATTCCCGAATTGTGGAACGTGAGCAACAACGATGCCGGAGGCTCGGCGCAGATGATGGTGGGCGGAACCGTTATCAACAAGACCACCGAGGTTACTCCGCGTGCCGTTGCCAATGGAATGTTGCTGTTTTCTACTGCTCCCGATGATGAAGCCGACGTGATTACGTCGCTCCGCTTCGACGACTTTAAAATCTCTGCGCCCATCTATTTCACCATCACTCCACGTGTGCTGGGCTACAATAAATATGGTGAACTAATCGACGACGATGTGCAGGGTGTTACGTTCACTTGCTCTGACAATGTGGGTGCTCCGCGTGCCGACGGTGGTGCCATTGAGGTGGGTGGCAATGATGCCTATGGCACAATTACAGCACATCTTGGCGACATTGAGGTGACTGCTCCTATCACTGTGGTAAATTCGGAGTTCTCCATTCGCATCAAGCCTATGATTCTGATCGACGTCTATCGTGAATATCCCATTGAAATCTCCACAGTGATCGGTCGGAACACTCTGCAATACGACCCCAACCGCTTCACATGGACTATCGACGACCCCACTGTGTGCGAAATCAATAATGGTGTGCTGCACGGCTTGAAGGAGGGTATCACCACCATAACCGCATCGCTCGGTGCTTTCTCTGAATCTACACAGGTGAAGGTGGAGGTGGCTGCCGATGAGACAATAGAGCAACCATGGACCGACTGGAGCGTGACAAGCGCAAATCTCTCGGAAGATGCCACTCTTGCTTCCGATGGGACTATTTCCTACGCCTTCGCCGGAAAGCGTCGTGCCGACATCACCATAGCAAAAGATGTGACCTTCTATAGCCTCCCCGACAGCGTGGTGCTCGATTTCAACACTTCTACGCGCCTCAGCTACCTCAAGATTGAATATCTCACTCCGCAGATGGCTGAGCCACTTGTGAAGCAAATCAACATCGAAGTGATGGAAGCCGGGCATCATCGCATCGACCTTCTCGACTATCTCGACGACCGCACCGACCTTATCAATTTCCCGATTTCGGTGAAGTCGATTTCCTATGGACCTCACGCCAGTGGCTACGTTGCCGGTGCTAACACCATCACGCAACGACTCTACTCGGCATACGAGCATCACAGCAGCGGAGTAGGCACTGTGGAGCGTGCCGATAGCCGCATCAGCCTCTATTCGGCTGCCAATGGTGCAGTGATGGTGTGCGCGGTAGGCATCGATGAGGTGACTGTGGATATTTACAGCATTGCCGGAGTGCGCATTGCTTCGCGCCGCATAGCTATTGCCGGAGGCACGGCAGCGGTCGATGCACAGCTCCCTGCCGGAGTGTATATAGTGAAGGCTCAGGGTGGTGGCGAAGCTACTGCCGCAAAGCTTGTGGTGAGATAGCGCTTCAAATGGCATAAATTGCAGGCTTCAACGGCATAACAACGATAATTAATTACATAAACAACAATAACAAATTTTTCATGAAACAAACGATTAAACTATTCCTTGCTGCTCTTGTGGTGGTGCTTACCGCAGGTAGGGCTATGGGTGTCGATGTGGTGACACCAAAACTCGAAATGCGCTCGGCATGGGTTGCCACTGTGTGGGCACTCGACTGGCCTTCACAAATGGGCTCGTCGATGGAAGCTCAAAAAGCCGACATGACAAAGCTGCTTGATTCGCTTGCAGTGAACAATTTCAATGCCGTCAACTTCCAGGTGCGCGGCATGAGCGACGCCATATATAAGTCGAGCTACGAGCCGTGGTCGCAGTATATCACCGGAACCCGTGGCAAAGACCCGGGGTGGGATCCCTTTGAGTTCTTTGTTGCAGAGTGTCACAAGCGCGGCATTGAGTGCCATGCGTGGGTCAATCCCTACCGCTTCAACAGCTCGGAGACTTCGGGCGGACAAGCCGGCGACGTGACAGGATATATCGAGAAGGGCTGGACCATCAATGGCGGCTCGGGCAAGATTCTCAATCCCGGTATTCCCGAGGTGCAAGACCGCATTGTGGCTATCTGCAAGGAAATCACGCAGAACTACGACATCGACGGTATGCTCTTCGACGACTACTACTACAATGGCGCTGCACTTAGCGAGGATGCCAACCTCTATAACAGCTACAAGGCTGCCGGTGGAACTCTCTCGCAAGCCGACTGGCGCCGCAAGAATGTGACCACGCTGATGCAGAAGCTCAACAATATGTTCAAGGAAACGAAGCCGTGGGTGCGCTTCGGTCAGGCTCCGCAGGGTACTACCTACACCTCGCGCGACCTTGCCAACAAATATGGCATCGACCCGTGCCCCTGTGGCTACGACAACAACTATGGCAGCCAGTATATCGACATTATGGAGTGGCTCGACCAAGGGCTTATCGACTTCATTTCGCCGCAGGTGTATTGGACCATGGCTCACGACACCAATCCCTACGACCGCATCGTGTCGTGGTGGAGCTACATTGTCGAGCACTTCAATCGCCACCTCTTTGTGTCGCAGTCGATATCGTCGCTCACCTCGGGTGCCGACGTCACTGCTCCCACAATCCAAGCCGGAGGTGCCGGAAACAACACTTTTGCCGAGTTTGCCAATGAGATTATGCACAATCGCCGATCATCGCTCAACGGCTCGTGCGGCTCAATCTTCTATTCGGCAAAATATCTCTATCGCATAGGCTCCAAGCCATCTTTTGCACACTATCTCAAGCGCCACCTCTTCTCGCGTACGGCATTGATGCCCGCAATGACGTGGAAAGAGGCTTCCGACCCCGGAAAGGTGCAAAATCTCGTCTATGACGAGGAGAGCCTCCTCACATGGGACGCTATGGAGAATATGCGCTACACGGTTTATGCCGTGCCTAATGGCGTGGAGCTTGAAGCTACGGGCAAGAAGGTGGACTACCTCATCGGAATGACCTACACTCCGCAATTCACCGTGCCCGAGGACTACCGCAGCGGCTACTACTTTGCCGTGTGTGCCTACGACCGCTATGCCAACGAGTGGGCTCCTGCCGCGTGGAAGCCCAACTATAGCCAGACGCTCCCGGCTCCCACTATCATTGCTCCCGAGAACGGAATGAGCACCGGCTCCGACTTCACGCTGAAGTGGAACGCCGTGCAGGGTGCCACCAAGTATATCGTTGATTTCGCTACCGATGCCGAGTTTAAGAATCTTGAGAAATCGGTGCAACTCACCGAGACTTCAATGTCGGTTTCAAAGGTGTATGGCTCAATCAGCAAGAATGTGCCCGTATATTGGCGCGTGCATGCTGCTGCCAAGGGCTACAACGACGGCATTTCAGAGGTACGCTCATTCACCTACCTTGTGGTGTCGCTGCTCACGCCCGACAACAATTCGGCTGACCTCGACCCGAAGGTGCTCTTCAAGTGGACCGATATAGGCACAGGAGGCGTTGCTACACTCGAGGTATCGACAGTGGAAGACTTCAGCAACATCGTGCTCTCGCGCGAGTCGGCAACTTGCGAGTATCAGACTCTGCCCATGGAGCTTCATCCGCTCATCAACTACTATGCGCGTGTGCTGGTCAACGGCAATGCGTCGAATGTGGTCACTTTCAGCACCAAGGCAATGCCTTGCGAGCCTCCCACATTTCTCACTCCGCTCGATGGCGGCATCTGCTATGCCAACGGCCGCATTGAGATTAATCAGCAAGAGGGTGCCGAGTTTGTGCTCCTCCAGGTGCACAACAAGAGCGACTTCTCGGGCCGTAGTAAGTTCCAGAAATTGCTCGACAACTTCCAGACCGGCGTCAATGCCTCTGATGTGACTGTGGCAAGCAATTCGCTCCAGGATGGTGTCACCTATTATGCCCGTGCCCTCTGCAAATACTATATGACCCGCGGGGGCGGACTCTATGAGACTGCCTACGGACCTACTGTCACTTTCACTTATAGCTCGCAAGATAGCGGGGTGGGTGACATAGCTGCCGAGAAGGCTTCGCTCAATATCAATGGTAACACCTTGAATGTGTCAGCTCGCGGAAGCATTGCAGTGGAGGCTATCAACATGCTCGGCACTGCCATGCCACTCTATTCGGGCAATGAGGGCAATATCGACATCGACCTCAGCAACCTTCCTGCCGGACTCTACGTGATTCGTGTGAAAGCCGCTACAGGAAGCACCACCGCCAAGTTCTTGAAGAAATAATATAGCATTGTGCCGGGACAGTTCACTCTATGCGGGCTGTTCCGGCATTTTTTCAATAATACCGATAAAGAAACGGATTACTGCTGAATAAAATCCTAAAAACCCATAAAAATATGATTAAACAACTATTCCTTTCAATGGCATTGGCACTCTCGGCTGCGGCTGCGGCGCAAGTGCTTGAGGTGGAGTCGGTGACTCCGCTCAAGTTGCAAGGTGCGGGACGCAGTGTGGTGACAGGCGTAAGCCCCAAGGGCGACTATCTGCTCCTCTCCGATGCCCAGCTCAACGGTTTGGCTAAGTATGACCTCGCCACCAACCGCATTGAGGTGATTTCGCAAGCCCGCAGTGCGGGACTCAACGCTGCTGTCTCAGCCGATGGCAGCTGTGTAGCTTATCGTGAAGACTCATTCAAGGGCGGTCTTCGCTACACCGACGTGAAGGTGCGCTCTTTTGCCACCGGCACCACCAAGCAGCTCCTCAAGGGGGCACGCAATGTGAATGGCGTGAGCCTGCAGGGCAACACTGCCGTGACCATCGCCAATGGCGAGGCAAAGAAGACTGCTGTGACCGGCAAGGTAGCCAAGAAGACAGCCCCTGTGGCGTCGGTTGTCAATCGCCAACTCGTGCTCACTACCAATGGCACATCAAAGACACTCTCACCGCTCGGCACCGACCGCAGCTACCTCTGGCCCTCGGTTTCGCCCGACGGAAAGCACATCTGCTTCTTTGTGGCAGGCACCGGCTGCTACATCAGCGACCTCAAAGGAAACATCGTGGCTCGCCTCGGCAAGCTGCATGCTGCAAAATGGCTCAACAACACCACTGTGGTGGGAATGAACGACAGCGACGACGGACACAAGGTCACTTCATCGTCGATTGTTGCCGCCACTATCGACGGCAAGAGCCAAGTGCTCACCGATGCCTCGATGAAGGCAATGTATCCCTATCCTGCCGGAAAGATGATTGTTTTCAGCACCGATGAGGGAAGCAACTATATTATCAACATTAAATGAAAGGGCAAGCCATGATGAATATGAGAAAATTGTTTTTTGCTGTTGCAGCTATTGCTGCTACCGCATCGATGGCACTCGCCGGCGGTGACCTCACCAAAGACCAGGCCCACATCTATATCAATGCCGGACACGGTAGCTGGGGCTCCAACGACCGCAATATGGCTACTATCAACCACCACACCGGCGACACCACCGGATTCTATGAGAGCAACACCAACTTGTGGAAAGCTCTGAAGATGGGTGCCACGCTCGAGAAGTGGGGCGTGCCTACTGCCAACATTATGTATTCGCGCGTGAAGAATGGCCCGTATCCCACCGTGGTGGGCGGACCCGATGAGGAGAAATATAACCGCAACCTCACCGAAATCGCTGAGGAGTGCAACGCTTTCAACACCGACTATTTCCTCTCGATTCACTCCGATGCAGCCACCGAAGGCAGTGCTACCAACCTGTCGCTGCTCATCTACAACGGCTACACAGTTCCTGCCGCCGACGATGAAAACATGTGGGAGGGAAGCCGCTCGCTCGAGTATCAGCTCACCAGCCGCGCCATGGCTGAAACCCTGTGGCCCATCCTCGAATCGAATGGCATCGACGTGCTGTCGAGCACCACGCAGCGCATTGTGGGCGACTTGACGTTCTATTATCACTACAACACTCCTGCCGACAACGTGAATGGCTATGCCGGTTATCTTGGCGTGCTGCGCCGCAACACCTGCAACGGCTTCCTCGCCGAAGGATATTGCCACACCTACCAGCCGGCACGTCACCGCGCCCTCAATCCCGACTATTGCGGTCAGGAAGGCGTGCGCTATGCTCGCGGCGTGGCTGCATGGTTTAATTGGGAAACCGAGCCTACGGGCTACATTATGGGGTCGGTGAAAGACCTTCATCAAGTGTTCTCTCACGACCTCTATCACCCCAATACTAACTCGATGGATATCTGGAAGCCTATCAACAATGCCGTAGTATCCCTCTACAAGGGTGGAGAGAAGATTGCCGAATATACTACCGACAATGAATACAACGGCGTGTTTGTGTTTGAAAATCTTGAGCCGGGCGACGATTACACCATCGATGCCGTGGCTCCGGGCTACAAGTCGCTGTGGGCGCTCAATGAGGAGTATGGCCGCGACAATGCCACCTACTCGGTAGCTGCCAATGAGACCACCTACCCCATTATCCAACTTGAGGCTGAAGGCTATGAAGCCAATCCCACCTACAACTATCCCGACCCGTTGCAGGAGAAGTGGCTCCGTGTGGCTTCGAGCTATGATATGCGCCAAGACTTCACCCGGAAGCCTGTTGACGTGCTTGCCGGCAAGAATATTCGCCGCGAGATTGCAAAGGGCGACTCGGTGTATGTGCTTGCACTCGACGAGGCTCAGAAGCCTTATATCTATTGCCTCGACGCTTGCACTCACAATGCTCTCTTTGAGGTGAGCACCGCCGGCATAGGCAATGCCGACGATGAGAACGAGCTGCTTGCCATCAGCGACATCGCTTTCACCAGCGACTCCATCCTCGTGGCTTGCAACCAGGTGAAAGCCACATTCAATCCCACCGGAGTGCTCCGCTTCTACACTTGGACCCGCGACGACGCAACCCGTCAACCCACCGGCGACCCCAAGCCGTGGTTCACTTCGAGCGACAACTACACAAGCGGTAACTTCAACAACGCCATCACCGGAACCACTTTTGCCGTGAACGGACGCTATGAGAAGTGCGTGATTGCCACCACAGCCGAGACTCAAGGATCAAGCGGTGAAATACGCCTGCCGCTATTCACCATCTCGCGCAAGGGACTTGTGAAAACCATACGCAACCAGGACAAGACACGCCTCACCAAGGCATTGGTGGGCGACAGCTATCAGCTCACCACATCGCCCTATGGCGACAATAACTTCGTTTTCGATGGTAACCTCATCACTCCGCTGGAGTTTGCCTTTGCTGCCGATGTCACTGCCCCAGCCTATGGCACTCAGCTTTCAGCCGATGTGCTGCCGACAGCTCTTGGCGGATACTCGTTCTTCAAGTATGCCAAGCGCACGCTCATGGTGGTGCCCACAGCCAATGGCGACGGAGCTGCCGACGGAGTAGCACTCTATGATGTCACCGACGGCCTCGATGCCGCCAAGCTAATTCCCACCACCAACACTTCGGTAAGCGCTGAGGCTGCCGATTGGGTCAAGGCTTATGCAGTGGTGAATGAAGCCGACATCAACCTCTATCTCAATGTTGCCGACAAAGCCACCCGCTTCACCACCGAGGGTGTGGAGCAAGCACTCTTTGAGAATGTGTATGCCTACGACCTCAAGCTCGAGGAAAGCGATGGCAGCTATGTGTTCTCGTTCCTCTCCAATGATTTCTGCCTCGATGGCGGCCGCATCATCTTCAGCGATGCAACCACAGGCGAGTTTGTGGGCGACATTGTGCTCGACCGCGTAACAGCTGGAATCAACGAGGTTGTTGTTTCTCCCGACGAACTTCCCGGTGCCGAGAACCAGCAGCTCGGTTGGGCAGTGGAGGTGGCAAACCACAACGTAACCACCTTCCGCAATCTCTTGCCGCGTGAGGGCGACTATGCTCTCAACCGTGCCTACGTCACCACCGATGTCAATCCTGCTTCACCGCAGTTTGGCTGGGTATTTGTATCTAACTACAACGGCTCGGGCAAGGCTGAGAACGGAATATACTATTTCAATCCCACTCTCGACCGCATCAACAGCAAGCCGTTTGCCAACGGCACTTTCACCACCAATGGCTGCCTCGGCGTTAGCCCCGACGGTTTCCTCTTTGTGACCGATGCAGTTGATGCTGCTGCCGGACTGTGGCGCTCTACTTCAAACACCGAGTTCACCGAGTTCACTCAGTTCTTCGAGGGCACTGCCTCGGGTGGCGTCGTCACCAATGGCGGAGCTGAAGTGGCAGGAGTGGCAAGCAGCGTGGCATTTACCGGCGAGGGTGCATCGCTCAAGATGTATGCGCTCATGAAAAACTCCAACAAGAGGTTCCAGATTAATGTGTATAACCTTGGCGAGGTGAATGCCGAGATGATTCCTTCAGGCTGGAGCGTGGCTCCGAGCAAGTCTATTGCTTTGCCGAGCGGAATGGTTGCCGATGCCCAGCTTGCTCCGGTGGAGCAGGGTGTATGGGTGTGCGCAAACATCAGCAAGCAGACCAACTCGGAGACTGCACCGTCGCTTCTCTTTGTGGATTATGATGGCAACATCACCTTCAATTCGGGCCGCCTCGAAAACAAGAATCTGCTTGAGGGAGCCAATGGCAGTGGATTTGCCGTGAATCGTGATGGCTCAATGCTCGTTGTCAATGATGGCTGGGGCGTATTCCAATTCTTCAATGTGGAATTTGACGGCAACACGCCGGTGCTCACACCGCTCTACAGCTTCAAGCACGACATCGGTGTGGGTCCGAAGCGCATCCAGGACGGTGACTATGTGGAGCAGATGGCGTTCACCTATGGTGGCGCACTCTTGGCTTCGGGTCACTATCTCGGAATGTTCACCGTGCCTACAATCGACAACCGCACCGTCACTCCGGCTACCACCACAGTGGTGTCGAAGGGCAGTGGCGTGGAAGGCGTAGCTATCGACGACGATGCCAATGCTCCTGTTGAATACTTCAATTTGCAGGGCATCCGCGTGCAGAACCCGGAGAAGGGTATCTACATCAAGCGTCAAGGACGTCACACCGAGAAGGTGCTGATTCAGTAAGTCGATTCATCGGAACAATGCTGACTTGGCAACCTGATTCAACCCAATAAAAATGAGCCGTCCCACAGAGCTTCGTGGGCGGCTCATTTTCTATGCTTAATTGCTTGGTTTGGCTAAACTATATGCGGGCGTGCTGCATTAGCGGTCGAAGGCTTGCAGATTGTAGGTTTCAATCACTTTGATGAGCTTTGAAGCATAATTGGGGTCGGTGGCATAGCCACACTCTTTTAGCTTTCGTGCCCAGCCCTTGTAATCGGTGATTTTAAGGCGGAATAAGGGCGCATAGCGCTTTCGGCTAAGGAAACGTGCATGATCGGCAAAGCAATCGCTCACAGAGGCGTATTTGCGGTATTTCACCGATTCTCCCGGCTTGCAGATGGTGCGGCCGTTCCAGTCGCTTGAGGCTTTGATGCCGAAGTGGTTGTTGCCCTTGGTGGCGAGGTAGCTTGTTCCGCCTGCACTTTCGAGGATTCCTTGCCCCAATGTGATAGCGGCAGGGATGCCATAGCGTTCGCGGTTGCGAATGGCAGCATCGGCAAATGTAGCCACATAGTGCCGGCGCTGGGCGGTTCCGTCGCGTCCGATAGGGGTGTAGCTGCTGCCGGTTTTTTGTCCGGGCTGCTCATATTGGTATTTCCGGTCGCTCTGCGAAGGACGTGTAGTCTTGTGGCTCGATGAGCAAGAGGCAAAAATTACCAAAATTGTGGCACAAAGCACGGCAGTAATGTGGCTTTGTAAAGAAAAATTACTAACTTTGCATAAGATAGGCTGCATCTCGGCAAAATCACTCAAGCGAGCTTGGTGCTTTTGCACTCGATTTGCTCTA
>JBJFEF010000377.1:0-3489 GCA_051890435.1 Muribaculaceae bacterium | reverse complement strand
TCATAGGATTAGATTTTTAAGGTTTACTAATTACGGCTGTTGCGAAACAGCCGTAAATTATTTCCTCCAACTAATAAATCCCATTATTTGCAACGTGAACAAACTATAGCTCTAAAGCATTATCCTTGAGAGGGAAATCGTAGATGCTAATAGCGGTGATTGCTTATAACATAAGCAAAACCACCCAAAAAAATGTGTGCAATTGTGCGGAATTTTTGGATAGATGGGTGGCGATGATGAGGATTCTTTGCGGGAATAAACGAAAAAAGTGTGCAGATGCACACTTTTTTCGAGTAGAGTATATTTCCGGGTTAGAGTGTGGAGACGCGGCGGAGATTGCGTATCCAGCGAATGAACAAGATTGCGGTGGTGGCTACGGCTACTGCTCCCACAGGATAGCCCACAGAGGCAGGCAAGCCGAAGCCCTCGGGTGCCATCACAATGTAGGTGCTGCACACAGCCGTCATAAATAGCGCCGGCAGCAAAGTCACCCAATAGAGTTTGCGCTCGCGGGCGAGATACACCGTTATTGCACACAGGGCGAAGACGGCAAGCGTCTGGTTGCACCAGGCAAAATAGCGCCAGATAATCTTGAAGCCGTCGGCATCGCTAAGGCTGTAGATGAGCACCAGCAGGGTGATGAGGAAAATAGGTGCACTCACCATCAAGCGGCGAATCACGCTGTGCTGCCCTATCTTGAAGAAATCGGCAACTACCAGGCGAGCCGAACGCAGGGCAGTATCGCCACTCGATATGGAAGCTACCACAATGCCGAGGGTGGCTATCGTTCCGCCTATAACGCCCAACCACTCATTAGAGATGCCAAAGGCTACGGCAGCGGCTGAGAAAGCCTTTCCGTCGGCATCGATGATGCCATTGTCGTGATAGAACACAGTGGCGGCAGCAGCCCACACAAGAGCCACAATACCCTCGGTGACCATAGCGCCATAGAACACAGGGCGGGCAAGTTTTTCCTTGCCGATGCAGCGAGCCATAAGCGGCGACTGCGTGGCGTGGAAACCGCTGATTGCTCCACATGCGATTGAAATGAAGAGCATGGGGAAGATGGGGGCAGAATCATATTTTGTGCCGAAACCGTTCCACATCTCGGGCAGGTCGGGGCACTTTACATAGAGCACCACCATTATACCCACAGCCATAAAGAGCAGCGTAGCGGCAAAAATCGGGTAAATCTTGCCGATAATCTTGTCGATGGGAAGCATGGTGGCAAGCACATAGTAGAGGAAGATTATCACAATCCACGCCATCACACTCACATAGCCCTCGGTGAGGCGACCGAGAATGTCGGCAGGACCACTCACCCACACCGCAGCCACGAGAATGAGCAGAACAATGGTGAACACACACATCACACGCTGCATAGCTGTGCCAAGGAATCGGCCAACAATCTGCGGCAGGCTCTCGCCCTTGTTGCGCATGGAAATGCCTCCCACGAAGAAATCGTGCACTGCACCACCGAAGATGGTGCCAAGGACAATCCACAAGTAGGCTCCGGTGCCAAACTGTGCGCCCATTATCGCGCCGAAAATCGGACCCAGTCCGGCGATGTTGAGGAATTGGATCATAAACAGCTTCCAGGGCGGAAGCACGATGTAATCTACGCCATCAGCCATGGCAACAGCCGGAGTGTGACGGTCGTCGGGGCCGAAAATGCGGCTAATGAACCGCCCATAGATTAAATAGCCCGCAATGAGGGCAAAAAGAGCAATAGTGAAGGTAATCATCAGTATAACGATTTTAAAAATTTCGATGTTGATAATCAGTTTTAGGTCTCTATAGAGTTGCAAGCCACACAAGGAGCAACTTGCACTTGCAAAGTTAATAAAAATCTTTTAGCCATTGGGCGAAAATTTCACAATGCACAAAAAAATGCGCCCCCGATAGAGCCGGGGACGCGTGCAATAGGTTATAGTTGGTTCACGAGACTATCGGCAGTCTCGTGTGATTAGCGGGCGATGATGAGATAGTAGTTCTTCTTGCCGCGCTGGGCGAGGATGTACTTGCCATTGAGGAGGAACGACTCGTCGATGCGCATTTGGGGGTCGGAGACCTTCTCCTTGTTTATCGACACGCCGCCGCTCTTGGTGAGCTTGCGCATTTCGCCCTTTGAAGGGAACACCTGAGTGTGCTCAGCCACGAGGTCAACGAGGTCGATGCCGGCAGCGATGATGTCTTTCGACACCTCAAACTGTGGTACACCGTCGAACACGGCGAGCAGTGTGCTCTCGTCGATTTTGTGTAGGATTTCCTGAGCCTTGTTTGAGAAGAGAATTTGCGAAGCCTCCACGGCAGCCTCATAGTCGGCCTCGGAGTGAACCATGATGGTGATTTCCTTAGCGAGGCGTTTCTGAATTGGGCGGAGACCTGGATTCTCGGCTTGTTCGGCTACGAGAGCGTCGATTTCGTCCTTAGTAAGCTCAGTGAAGATTTTGATGTATTTTTCGGCGTCTTCGTCGCTCACATTGAGCCAGAACTGATAGAATGTGTAGGGGCTTGTGCGGTTACGGTCGAGCCAGATGTTGCCTTTTTCGGTTTTACCGAATTTTTTGCCGTCGGCTTTGGTGATGAGCGGACAGGTGAGAGCGAAGGCATCGTTGTCGGCGCCGAGTTTGCGACGAATAAGCTCAGTGCCGGTGGTGATGTTACCCCACTGGTCGCTACCGCCCATCTGCAGCTTGCAGTTCTTGGTCTGGTAGAGGTGGAGGAAGTCGTAGCCCTGGAGGAGCTGGTAGGTAAATTCGGTGAACGACATACCGTCCTGGAACTCGCCGTTGAGGCGGCGTTTCACGCTGTCTTTAGCCATCATATAGTTCACGGTGATGCACTTGCCGATTTCGCGGGCAAAGTCGAGGAATGAGTAGTTTTTCATCCAGTCGAAGTTGTTGACGAGTTCGGCGGCATTAGGAGCGTCGCTGTCGAAGTCGAGGAAGCGCGAGAGTTGCTCTTTGATGCAAGCCACATTGTGCTGCAAAGTTTGCTCATTGAGGAGGTTGCGCTCTTGGCTCTTACCGCTGGGGTCGCCAATCATACCGGTAGCGCCACCCACGAGAGCGATGGGCTTGTGGCCGCAGCGCTGGAAGTGACGAAGCATCATCACGCCGCAGAGGTGCCCAATGTGGAGCGAGTCGGCAGTAGGGTCGATGCCGAGATAAGCAGTGGTCATTTCCTTGCTTAGTTGCTCTTCAGTGCCCGGCATCATATTGTTGATCATGCCGCGCCATTTAAGTTCTTCTACAAAATTCATTTATCGAGTTATTAATAATTATTCGTAAAAACCAATTCAGATTGCAAAATTACTACAAGCCGAGGGCTCAAGCAAATATAATTGCAGGTTTTTAATTTCTAAATGAACCGTCACAGCCAAATTTTACATGGAATCACATAGCCAACCAGCAAGTGGGTTGCTGCTCTGTGGGGGTGTCGTGCTTTGTGGGCGGGTAGTCGATGTTGTAGTGCAAGCCGCGTTAC
>JBJFEF010000376.1:0-3494 GCA_051890435.1 Muribaculaceae bacterium | reverse complement strand
CGGTAGCGGCGGCTGGGGTGCTCCTCTTGCAGCCGGACAGCAGACCTACGACAACGTGGGCGAGTTCCTCAAGACCGGATTGCTCCAGAAATACGACGTGTCGATGACAGGCGGTACCACCAAGGCTAATGCCTATGCTTCGGTTTCCTACCAGAAGAACGAAGGTGTGGTTCCCGAAGACTACAAGGACCAGTTCAACGTGTTTATCAAGGGTAACTTCGAGCCATCTGACAAGGTGAAGATCCAGCTCTCTACCAGCTTCAAGGAGAGCAAAGCACGCGGCTTCGGCAACTCGATGTCAACCGTGTATGGCTGGGGTATCACCAAGAATATGGCTGACTACCAGACTGTAGAGGGATTCCCAAACTGGGAAGCTCGCTACGACCACTGGGATGAGGTGCTCGACAAAGACCGCATCACAGCAGCCGTTTCGCCCTACTTCGGTCGCTATAACGACCGCAGCGAGACTACAAGCACCCGCATTATGCTCAACGGACAAGTTTCTTACGAGCCTATCAAGAACCTCGTGCTCACCGGCAAAGTAAGCTACGATAAGGGCTACTCAATGTATGATTCGGCAGTGGTTCCGCGCTTCCGCGAGACCGATTTCCGCGATCCCCACGATTCAGCTCTTGCCGACTATGCCTATAAGTTTGGCTCTTACACTTTCCAGCCTTCACGCTCTGAGCGTTTCAATGCACAGTTCCTCGCCACCTATCAGCGCGAGCTCTTCAGCGACCTCAATATGAACGTGCTCTTCGGTATCGACTGGACCAACTACAAATCGCTCAGTTCACAGCTCGCCGGACAACGCTTTGTGCTCGAAGGCGACTTCTACAGCTTCCAGAACATTGACCCGACTACATTCACCAACTCATCGTCGAGCGGTTACTACCTCTATCTCAACCACTCACAGTGGAACAAGTATGGCTACTTCGGTGAAATCCGCTTCGACTGGAAAGGCATCGCACAGGTGTCGGTAACAGGCCGTCTCGACGGTTCTTCTACTCTGCGCCAGGTTGATTACAAATACTTCTATCCATCGTTCACTGGCGGTCTTATCTTCTCTGAGCTTTTCAAGATTCAGAACGACATCTTCTCTTATGGTAAGATTCGCGGTAACTGGGCAAAGGTGGGTAAGAGCTGTACGCCCTACAAGTTTACCGAATCGTTCAAGAACTGGTCAACCTTCCCCGATGGAGGTTGGGGTATCGACCCGACTATCGGTGTAGCGCTCAACCTTGAGCCTGAGATGACCAAGTCGTGGGAGATTGGTGCCGACCTGCGTTTCTTCAAGAACCGCACCCGTCTCGACCTCGCCTACTACTCAACTTCGGTTGACAACCAGATTGTGACAGTGCGTGTGTCGCCGGCTGCCGGACAGATTCTCCAGACCCGCAACGAGGGTTGCGTGGAGAACTACGGTATTGAGGCAACTCTCGCCCAGGACATCTTCAAGACCACTGATTTCGACTGGACCGTGACTGCCAACTTCTCGCTCAACCGCGGCCGCGTTAAGTCGCTCCCCGATCAGATTACCCAAATCGACGGTACCAACTACGGCGGTATCTTCCCGACTGCGTTCCTCGGCGGTTCTTCTACCGCAATCACCGGTAAGGACTACCAGCGCGACCCCAACGGAAACGTAATCTGCAACGAGGATGGTTATCCTCTCATCAACACTGCCCGCCAGGTGCTCATCGGCAACCGTGAGCCGGATTTCATGCTCGGACTTGGCTCTAACTTCCGCTGGAAAGAACTCACAGTGGGCTTCCTCTTCGACGGACGCTGTGGCGGCGATGTGGTGAACATCACTGGCTCAAGCCTCATCTCAAACGGACAGCACCACCTTTTCGACAAATACCGCAACCGCGAAATCGTGTTTGACGGCGTTGTAGCCAATGGCGACGGAACCTACCGCAAGAACACCACTCCGGTAATCCTCGACCAGAACTTCATCAACACCTACTACGTTCCCGTTTCGTCGAACTTCATCGAGGATGGCTCTTACATCCGCTTGAGCTACGTAACCATCGGTTACGACCTCTCGAAGCTTCTTTCAAAGGGCTGCCCGGTGAAGGGACTCAACGTGTCGGTAACAGGCCGCAACCTCTTCCTCCTCACCAAGTACTCGGGCTCTGACCCGCAAGTGACTGAGTCGGGAAGCTCCTACGGTTCGGGTTCGGGTGGTTTCGACCGCTACCAGGTGCCAAATGCACGCAGCTTTAACTTCAACTTGAAAGCAACATTCTAAACCAGCAGATATTTTTGAATTATGAATAAGCTTAAATATATATTATCATCATTGGTAGTCTGCCTTGGCGCTACGAGTTGCGTGGATATGCTCGACGACAACGTCAATCCCGACCGCGCACATCAGGTGTCGCTGCAGACCGGTCTGCCCACCATTGTGTTCTATGCACAGCAGACCACCTACGACCATTCCGACTACTATATCTACTTGTCGCAGTGCCTCACCACTACCGGCAAGAGCTCTATTGGCGGATATTCCTATAAGAGTGAGTGGGAGTTCCTCACAATGAACCGTCACCCGCAGTGGCGCCGCCACTACTATGATATCGGCGTGAATGTGCGCAACCTCATCGCTCAGGCTGAGGCAGCAGGATCGTATAACTACACGCTTATCGCCCGCACCATCCGCTTGCTCTCTACGCAGCTCAATGTGGATATGTTTGGCGATATGCCTCTCACCGAGGCTTACAAGTCGAACAGCCCGAAGTATGACAACGAAGGCACCGTATATGCTTGGCTCCTTCAGGAGTGCGACGACCTTATTGCCGCATTTGAAGATACCAATCTCACACAGGCTGGAAGCAACCAGACAATCGACGTGCAGCAAGACCGCGTGTATGCCGGCGACCTCTCGAAGTGGAAAGGCTTGGTTTATGCCATCAAGGCACGCGTGCTTCTGCGCAACATTCCCAATATCGACACTTCATCGGCTACTTGCCAGAAGATTATCGACGCTGCCGACAAGGCTATCGCACAGTGGCGCTCGGGCGATTTGCTCTATGGAGCATGGTTTGGCAATGAGCCGCGCTACAACTTCGATGGCGGAACAAATGAGCAGAACAATGTGTGGAGTGCTGCACAGCCCATCATCAACTCGTGGGAGTCGCGCAAGAATTTGCTCGATGGTGCCGTTCCATCGAAATACTTCCTCGTGGATTGCCTCGGACTTAATGGCTATGGCACAGCATCGGAGGGCGTGTTCTCGGCTGAGTTCGGTACGAGCAACGAGGGCTTCGGCAACGACCCGCGTATTCCGTTGCTCATGATTGCCCGCAAGGGTCCCGACGGCGATGCTGCAGTGCGTATGCGCTGCCTTGAGAACAACATCGGCGCCGGAACTTCGATGAAGACCGACTACTATCCCAGCCTCTATATGGGTGCATACGCAGGTTCAAGCCGCGGTGCAGGCTACAACCCCATCTTCACAATGGAAGAGCTTTACTTCATCAAGGCTGAGGCTG
>JBJFEF010000375.1:0-3505 GCA_051890435.1 Muribaculaceae bacterium | reverse complement strand
GAATGATGGCTTATTGCAATTATCGGGTGGGGATTTTGTGGTGTGGAGGTTTTTTTGTAGCTTTACGGCGATTTTCAGTGTGAGGCTTGTGCGGGTGGCTTTTGCTGCCGGTGCTTGCCCCTTTGGATGTGTAAAAAAATAACTGCTCAATTTTGATATGAATACGACTGTGTGTAACAACGAGAAGACTGAGACGTGTGGCATCCTTGCGATGCTAAAGTGCAAAACTACGCTGATGGTGCTGCTGTCGGTGGTGGTGCTTGCGGTGATTTCATTGGTTTATTTCTATCCCGATGCATTGCAAGGCAATGTGCTCAGGCAGAACGATACTCTCCAAGGCATCGCCATAGGACATGAATGTAAGCAATATGCAGCTGAAACGGGCGATGTGAGCCGCTGGACCAACTCTCTTTTCTCGGGCATGCCCACCTTCCAGATTTCGCCCACTTATGAGAGTTCGAGCCTAATAACGTGGATTAACACGGTGTATGGACTGGGTCTGCCGTCGCCAGCCAATTTGCTGTTTATGATGATGATAGGCTTCTTTATCTTGCTCTTGGCGTGCCGCACGCGGTGGTATGTGGCGCTGCTCGGTGCCATAGCTTGGGGATTTTCCACCTACTACATCATCCTCATTGGTGCAGGACACATCTGGAAGTTTCTTGCTCTCACCTATGTGCCGCCCACAATCGCCGGAGTGATTCTCTGCTACCGCGGCCGATACCTTCTCGGTGGGGCTGTCACCGCACTTTTTGCCATGATGCAGCTTGCTGCCAACCACATACAGATGAGTTATTATTTTGGCTTTGTCATCGCATTCATTGCTTTAGCCTATTTGGAGAAAGCCATTAGAGGTAAAGCCTTGAAGCAGTGGGGCATTGCCACTGCATCGCTGCTTGCTGCTGCCATTCTGGCTGTGGCTGCCAACTCGCCCAACCTCTATAACACCTACAAATATAGCAAGGAAACCATGCGTGGCGGGCACTCTGAGATTGCTGCCGGTACGGCAAAAGCCACTGCCGGTGGTCTCGACAAGGACTATATCACCGCATGGAGCTATGGCAAGGCTGAGACTTTCACTCTGCTTGTGCCCAACGTGAAGGGCGGAGCAACCATTCTTCCTGCCAAGGGACAGAACAATCTGCTCTCGCTTGCACAGACGCCGAAGGCTGCCGAGCTTTACACTTCGGGACAGATTTCGCCCGACGACTACCAATATCTTGCCCAATTCCCGCAATACTTCGGCGACCAGCCTATGACCAACGGCCCCGTGTATGTGGGTGCTTTCATCTTTATGCTGTTCGTCATTGGCTGCGTGATAGTGAAAGGGCGCCTCAAGTGGGCTTTGCTTGGCGTCACACTCCTCACTGTGATGCTCTCGTGGGGTCACAACATGATGTGGCTCACCGACCTGTTTATCGACTATTTCCCGCTCTACAACAAGTTCCGCACGGTGTCGAGCATACTGGTGGTGGCTGAGTTCACCATTCCGTTGCTTGCAATGCTTGCCCTAAACCGCATTCTCACCGAGCCCGAAGTGCTGAAGCGCAACATGAAGCTCATCTTCATCACACTTGGTGCCGGAGCCGCAGTGTGCCTGCTCATAGCGCTGTTTCCGGGCATGTTCAGCGTGTTCTCCGAGCAAGAGCAGCAGCAATACATCAATAGCGGAGTGGCACAGCAGGTGCCCTCGCTCTTTGCCGCCATCGCCACAGTGCGCGAGTCGCTCATCAGTGCCGACGCATGGCGCAGCCTGCTTGTGATTGTTGCCGGAATGGTGGTGCTATTCCTTTTTGCTGCCAAGAAAATCAATATTACAGCTACTGCCACGATGCTTGTGGTGGTTACGCTCTTCGACCTCTACACCGTCAATAAGCGCTATCTCAATAGCGACTCGTTCATGACCGACATGACAATCGACGACCCATCGTTCACAGCTCGTGCCGTCGATAACATGATTCTGCAAGACACCACCATGAATTATCGCGTCTATGACCAGATGCACTTCATGGAGGCTATGCCAAGCTACTTCCACAAGGCTGTGGGCGGATATCATGCTGCAAAGCTCACCCGATATCAAGACCTTATCGACTATCAGATTGCACGCGGCAATATGGAAGTGCTTAATATGCTCAACACCCGCTACTTCATAGTGGGCGACACCGCGGCTCATCTCAATCCCGACGCCCTTGGCAATGCCTGGTTTGTGAGCAACCTGAGCTATGTGGCTACTCCAAAGGAGGAAATGAGTTTTATGGACGACTTCAATCCTGCCATCGAGGCTGTTGCCGACAAGCGTTTTGAGCCGGTTCTCGGCGCTGCCACTCCCAAGGCTGAGGGCGACACCATTTTCGAGATTTCCTACTCACCAAAGGCGCTCACCTATCATGCCGAGAGCCGCAATGGCGGCATTGCAGTGTTCTCGGAGGTGTATTTCCCTTGGGGCTGGAAGGCTACCATCGACGGCAATGACGCCGAAATCGGTCGTGTGAACTATGTGCTTCGCGCAATGCGTATTCCTGCCGGAAGCCACACCATCAGCATGGTGTTCGATCCCGAATCAGTGACCATTACCGAGACGCTTGCCTACGCTGCCATCACCATCATCTATCTTGCCATGATTGCTGCAATAGCGCTCGCTGCATTGCGCACACGGCACAGCGGAGTAGGGGAGGCGTTCGACAACGTAACCCCAAAGGATAAGGAGTAACACCGCCATGGGACGCTTGCGCCGATATCGCACAGCCTTTAAGCGCTACCGTCACGGCAAGGGCTTTGGCATTCACTCGCCATTTGCTTTCGGCTTTGTGCTGAAGGTGTTGCGCGAGCGATTGCCCTATTATGCCTATGAGCAACTTGAGACTCTCCGAGCCATGGTGATAAGCCGCACGCGCCACCACTTTCGTCATCCGCGCATCATCTCGCTGAAGAATGTGAAGCTAATATTCCGCGTTGCCAATTTCTTCAATCCGCAAGCAATCCTGCAAGTGGGCACGAGCTACGGAGTGTCGTCGGCAAGCCTGCTGTCGGTGTCGTCGCGCTCGCGGCTTATACTCTGTGAGCCGCATATCGACCGCTATCCGGTGGCAGAGGAAATCCTTGCCGACTATGCTTCGCGCATCACCCTTACAGCCTCGCTCGGCGACGCCATTAGCGCCTATTCAGCTTGCCTCACCGAAGTGTCTCAACCCACCGACCTTGCCGACGAGACTCCTGCCGAGCAAGCCTCGCGGCGTGCCATGCAACCATTTGTGCTTATAAACAATGTGGAGACCGAAACCGAGCTACACACGCTCTTGCCCTACCTCCGGGAGCTTGCGCGTGGCAATGCCACCATCATAGTGCGCAATTTGAGCCGCAATCCGTTGATGCGCACGTTGTGGGCACAATTCAGCGACGAGTGCCGGCACGGAATGTCGTTCAGCAACGACCGAATCGCCATCTTTGTAGCCAACGTGAAGCTCCCCCGCCAAGACTTCGCCATCTGGTTCTAACCCTCTCCATA
>JBJFEF010000374.1:0-12915 GCA_051890435.1 Muribaculaceae bacterium | reverse complement strand
ATGGACAACACCTCCATGAGTGGTGTGCTCGGAAGCATCGGCGGTGCCGTCAACGAGAAAGGCTCAACCAATGCCTACACCTATCTCACAACCCAGGCAGGAAAACTCACCACCACAATCAACTATGGATACAACTACATGGCTCCGGGCAACGCAAGCTCACACAGCGAAAACTACCGCTACTTCAAGGACAGCAATAACGAGATTCTTGAGAGCAACAATGCCCACAACCATGGCTATGTGCACTTTGGCAACCTCGAATCGAGCCTCGACATCGACACACTCAACCTCGTAACGCTCTCTTTCGGCGGTTACTACTACAACTTCAATGTCAACAGCCGTGCCAACAGTTATATGGCGCCCAAAGGTTCCGACCAACATATCTACGACTATTCAGTACACTACTACTCTCCCCAATACAGCTACTTCGACTTCAACGGCAAGCTCGACTACCAGCACCTCACCCACCGCAAGGACGAGGCTCTCACTTTCTCCTACCTGCTCTCTACCACCAACCAGACGCAGAAGTGGCAGACCGATTACGACGAGCTCATCGGCTACTTTCCCATTGGCTACCTACACAAGCTCGCCGACGACCGTCTGAAATTCTATGAGCATACTTTCCAATTCGACTGGACCCGTCCCTTCGCCGGAGGGCACAAGCTCGAAACAGGTGCCAAATACATCTTGCGCATCAATAACAGCAAGACCTATCAGACCTTCGACCAAACCCTCCTCAACGACACCACCGACTTCCACCACACCACCCACGTAGGTGCGCTCTATAGCGAGTATTCCTACAACAGCACACGCTGGGGTGCCCGTGCCGGATTGCGCTACGAGTTTGCCCGAATGGGTGCCTCCTACCCCGACGGCTCGCAGCCTTCGTTCCACAGCACCCTTCACGATGTAGTGCCTACACTTAGCGCAAGCTACAAGTTCAACGATGCAAACACCTTGAAGCTCAACTATGCCTCGCGCATCACCCGCCCGGGCATCAGCTACCTCAACCCTGCCGTTATCGGCGACACTTATAATGTGAAACAAGGAAACCCCAACTTGAAGAGCGCACGCAGCCACTCCATCAATCTCGACTACACGCTCATGATTCCCAAGCTGGTGCTCAACGTTTCGCTCAATCACCATTTCTCCAACGGACTGATTCAGTCAGTTGTAACCACAAAGGACGATATTGTGTACTACACCTACGACAACGTGGGAAAATACCGCCGCTCGTCGCTACATGCCTACGCACAGTGGACAATCACACCCAAGACTCAGCTCATGATCAACGCCGACCTCGGCAACGTGCACTATCGCAACGATCAGCTCAACCTCACCAACGACAAGTGGTGCTTCGAAATGTACGGACATATCAACCAGCAACTCCCCTGGAAATTGCGCTTCTCGGCCTACATCAACCGCATGGACTGGGGCTTCAGCGACGTTTACACACGCTACCCTGTCCGATACTTCTATGGATTCTCACTCCAGCGCTCTTTCCTCAAAGAAGACCGCCTCACCGTGCGACTCCAAGCCAACAACCCGTTCTCGGGAAAATACGACGTGGGCGAATCGCACACCATCAACGGCGACGTGCTTGGCTACGCCAAGACCTGGCAGCAAACTCGCAACTTCTATCTCTCAATCTCCTACCGCTTCGGCTCTCTCAAAGCCCAGGTAAAGAAGACCGCCAAGACTATCTCCAACGACGACCTCCAGGGCCGCAAATAACCCCACAATCACTTGTCACTATAATGACCCTCAACGGTCAGAATAAGCACCTGCACATCATCGTCGTGTATATCATACACTATCCGATGATGTGCAGCAATGCGTCGTGAATATGTGATGCCTCCACCATTCTTCAATGCTTCGGGATGCCCCTTACCCACTCTCGGATTTTGGGATATATCCAGAATTATCTCAACCAGCTTCTTAAAAAGCATCGGATTCGACTTTTTGAATTTTGCAATGCTCTTATCTGCTGTCGGCGTAAAAATAATCTTATATCTCATAGCCCTTCGAGATGTGCTATAATATCATCCTCACTTCCACATACCACACTTTCACCTTTTGCATATTCTTTGCGTGACTCCTCAACTCGCTGTATTGCCTCAGCCGACAATTCAAGGTCGCTATCTTCAACTGGCACAAGCATATATGCCTGCTTGTTCCGTCTCCGTATGATCACTCTTTCGCCACTGTCGGCTATTCCAAACACTTCGGCTTGACGACTTCTGAAATCACGCGATGTAACATTATATATTGCCATATCCTCTGAATTTTTCCACAAATCTACTAAAAAAATACCATTCCCGCAACATTAGTGCACCATTTTTGGTACACATTGCACCAGCTAATCACTTAATATCGCCCAACTATTGCAAGTATCATATTTTATTTATATCTTTGCAAACAAACTGCTATCACAATGAATACACTTGTACATCAACGCAAAGCCACAATGTTCCGATTAGACATTGAATTATTGGAACGGCTTAAGGAATTGGCAAAAAAAGAGCATCGCAGCTTGAACAACTTCGTGGAATGTGTGCTCCTCGACATTGCTTACAACAAGCCCAACAAAGAAACTGTTGAAGCAATCAACGATGCACGCAATGGCAAATTAGAAGATGGTGAACTCGACATATCAAGCGTTGACGCATTTCATTATGGAATTTCTTAGCGACAACAACTTGCTGGGGTTCGTTATCGGGCTCAGCACTTTCTTGATTATCGGCGTGTTTCACCCCATCGTCATTAAGGGCGAATACTACTTCGGCACCCGCTGCTGGTGGGTGTTCCTTGTGCTTGGAATTGCATTCATCGTTCTCTCGCTTTTCGTCGAGAACGTCCTCTGGTCGGCTCTGCTTGGCGTCACCGGATTCTCGTGCCTGTGGTCGATTCTCGAAATCTTCGAGCAGCAGGAGCGTGTGCACAAAGGCTGGTTCCCGCGCAATCCCAAGCGACGTTACCCCTTCGACGAGGAACAAAAATCGTAATTTTGGGCTTTTCTTAGGTAAAATTCGCCATTATCGCCTCCACTTATTAAATAATTATGCATTTATAGGAGAGTTTTTGATAATTTTCGCTAATTTTGCACGAATTTAGAACTAACGACAATGGGACTACATATTAATCAATATATCGAAAATTCGATTCGTCAGAATTGGGAAGAACTTGCCCTTACCGATTTTAAGGGCGTCAGTTATCAATATAAGGATATTGCCCGCAAAATTGCTAAGATTCACATCCTCTTCGAAGAAACCGGCGTTAAGCCCGGCGACAAAATCGCTCTTTGTGGCCGCAACTCTTCACAGTGGGCTGTGGCTATGTTTGGCGCCCTCACTTTCGGCGCCATCCCGGTGCCTATTCTCCATGAGTTCAAGCCCGACAACATTCACCACCTCGTCAATCACTGCGATGCCCGCCTCTTCTTCGTCGATCAGGCTATTTGGGAGAATCTCGACTCATCGCACTTCAGCAACCTCATCGGTGTGCTTCACATCAGCGACTACTCTATTCTACTCTCCAACGACCCCAAGCTCGACAACGCCCGCAAGCATCTAAATGAGCTTTTCGGCAAGAAATATCCCGAGCGTTTCACTCCCGACGATGTGAAATATGCCACACCCAACCGCGATTCGCTCGCAATCATCAACTACACCTCCGGCTCCATGGGCTTCTCCAAGGGTGTGATGATTCCCTACCGTGCTATCGAGTCAAACATTCAGTTTGGCATGGAGCGTCTCACCTTCCTCAAGCCCGGCGACGGCGTGGTGTGTATGCTTCCGCTTGCCCACATGTATGGACTTTGCATCGAGCTAATCCATTGCTTCACCAAGGGCTGCCACATCTTCTTCCTCACCCGCGTACCTTCGCCCAAGGTGATTATGGACGCCTTTGCCACTGTTCACCCCAAGCTCATCATCACGGTGCCGCTTATTATCGAGAAAATCATCAAGAACAAGGTGTTCCCGCTCCTCGACAAGCCGCTCATGAAGATAATGCTCAAGATGCCTTTCATCGACAACCGATTGCTCGGCAAAGTTAAGGAGCGCCTCACTTCCACTTTTGGCGGAAACCTCGTGCAGATTATCGTGGGTGGTGCCGCTCTCAACAAAGATGTGGAGCGTTTCCTCCGCCGAATCGAGTTCCCCTACACCGTGGGATACGGCATGACCGAGTGTGCACCGCTCATCGCCTACTCTCCGTGGTATGAAAACAAGGAGCAATCGTGCGGCCGTATCGTTGACCGTATGATGGCTGAAATCGACTCTCCCGACCCGCGAAATATCGCCGGTGAACTCCGCGTGAAAGGCGACAATGTGATGCTCGGCTACTACAAGAACCCCGAAGCAACTGCCGCTGCTCTCAAGGACGGTTGGCTCTACACAGGCGACCTCTGCACCATCGACGAAGATGGTTTCCTCTTCATCCGCGGTCGCAGCAAGAACATGATTCTCGGTCCTTCAGGTCAAAACATCTATCCCGAGGAAATCGAGCAGCGCATCAACAATCTGCCCTACGTTTGCGAGTCGCTTGTGGTTGAGGAAAACCAGCGCCTTGTGGCTCTCATCTACCCCGACATCGAGATTGGTGCCACACAAGGTCTCTCGTTCGACGACCTCGCAAAACTCATGCGCGAAAATATCGACTCCCTCAACAAAGACCTTCCCGCCTACAGCCGCATTGCCGACGTGAAAGTCCTCCACGAGGAGTTTGAAAAGACTCCCAAGCGCTCCATCAAGCGCTTCCTCTATCAGCACTAAATAAGCATAGCACATAATAAACACAGCAGCACCCGGTACGACTCATCCCCGGGTGCTGCTGTTTATGTATGTGCGTGCCTCAAAACATTTCATTCACTCCCACATAGAACATCACATCGCCCGTGGCGGTGCCATAGCCCCAATCAAATCGCATGTGCGAGCGCGGAGTCACCTTCAGCCGCAGTCCGGCTCCTATCTCGGGCAAGGCTGCATTATAGCTCACCATGTTGCGCCCCATCAGTGCCAAGCCGCCCCATGCCGCCACGCCGAAGCGGTTGAGCAGAAGCTGCCCCAGTGGCGTGTTGATATTCAGCATATAGCGATACTCCAAATGCCCCTTCAGCACCGACTTGTCGCGGAACTGATAGCCATAGTAGCCGCGCATCACATAGCAGTCGCCCACATTGGCATACCGTGCAAACGGCACATTGCCGCCTATGGCATTGCTGCTCACCACGCCCCACGAGAGCACATTGTCGTTGCCCCACAGCCGACGGTAGTGGCGGTAGTCGATTGTCAGTCGCGAATAATTGAAGTCGCTGCCAAGTTTCTTCGAGTAGAGCAGCAATCGGGCATCGAGCGTGAAGCCTCGTTTCGGCACTATCATGTTGTCGCGCGTATCCACCGCAATATCCACTCCGGCGCCCACATCCATCAGCTTGCTCTTCGCCGCAGTGCCGCCAAGCGAGCCATATTCAGCCGTCTGCGCCACATAGCTGCCGGCATTGTGCATCGTTTCATAGCCGAAGTCGGCAACCACACCCACATACACCGGGCTGCGTCCCAAGCTCCACTCCACCTCGGGCGTAAAGCCAAAGCGCCTCGACTGGTAGCCGGTCACTCCGCGGTCGCGCTCTATCGAGCGGTTGGTGTCGTAGCCTATGCCGAAGTAGTGCTCATTGCGGTGCCGGTAATACACCTCGGCCGACACCTTCAGCCTGTTGCGGTTGAAGTAGAGCACCGGCTCCATGCGCGCGTCAAATGAGAACGGATTGGTCATTCCGAATTTCACCGACACCGGTAGGCGGCTCGTGTAGAGCAACGGGTCGCTCTGCGTCTTCCACAGTCCGCACGCCCCCACGCCCAGCGCAAAGCCATAGTCGGGTAGGTTTCCCAATGGCGGCGGCAGGAATATCACCTTGAAGCTCCGAGGACCCGCCGTAGTCACTTCGCGTCCTTCGGCAAGGCGTCCCATCACGCGCCGGTTCAGGTTGTCGAGCTTCTCCACAAAGCCCCCATTATTTTGCACAGTGTCGGCAACAGCCCCCTGTGCGCTGCTTGTGAGCGCCATAGCTATTGCCGACACTATTGCTATCGTTGCTCGCTTCATCATGCTTCCTTCTTGGCACGGATGCAAGTCCATGCAAACCATGCTATGAGCGCTGCATACACCACAAGACCTATTGTCTGCATCAATGCCTCGTCGCTCGCCCACGGACATGCATATTCAAAGCCGAAGAAGCGCATTCCCGCACTCACCACGCCAAGCAGTGCACCACCGGCAATGAAGCCCGATGCTATCAGCGTGCCATGCTCCTGGCGTGCCTTGTTCACCTCTGCGTTCTTCGAGCGGCTCGATACAAACCAGCTTATGATTCCGCCGATAAGCACCGGCGTGTTAAGCTGCAACGGAATAAACATTCCCAGCGAGAATGCCAGGCACGGCACTCCGAGCCAGTTGAGAAGCACTGCAAGTATGGCTCCCACTATGTAGAGCAGCCACGGGGTCTCGCCGCCCATCATCAGCGGCTCTATCACGGCTGCCATAGCGTTGGCTTGCGGTGCAACAAGGGCATTATCGCCCACAAAGCCATACACCTTGTCGAGGATTATCATCACGCCACCCACTGTGGCTGCCGATACCAATGTGCCGAGGAATTTCCACGTCTGCTGCTTGGCTGGTGTCGAGCCAAGCCAATAACCAACCTTCATGTCGGTCACCATGCCGCCTGCCATTGACAGTGCCGTGCATACCACGCCACCTATCACCATCGATGCTATGATGCCTGCCGAGCCCTTCAAGCCTATCGACACGAAGATTCCCGACGAGATAATCAGCGTCATCAGCGTCATTCCCGACACCGGGTTAGAGCCTACTATCGCTATGGCATTGGCTGCCACCGTAGTAAACAGGAATGCTATCACTGCCACCACAAGGAATGCCACAACGGTCTGCACCAGGTTGTGAATCACTCCCACATAGAAGAAGATGAAGGTCACCATCAGCGCGGCGAGCAGCGAGAAGGCAAGCAGCTTCATGCTCATGTCCTTCTGCGTGCGCAATATGCTTGTGGTGTTGCCGCTGTTGCCTTTCAGCTCCTTGCCGGCAAGTCCCACGGCATTCTTTATGATGGGCCACGATTTGATAATGCCTATCACGCCCGACATCGCTATGCCGCCAATGCCTATGTAGCGCGCTGCGCCGCTGAATATCACTTCAGGCTCGGCTGCGGCAAGCTCGGGATTCATGCCCAACAGCGGAACGATGATAAACCACACAAATGCCGAGCCGGCAAAGATGATGAAGCTGTATTTCAGTCCCACTATGTAGCCAAGTCCGAGAATTGCAGCACTCGTGTTCACCTTCATCACCATCTTGGCGTTGCTGGCTATGTCGCTGCACCAGGGTATCACCTTTGTGCTCAGATTCTCGCTCCACCAGTTGAAGGTCGAGAGCAAGAAGTCGTAGATTCCGCCCACTGCGCCGGCTATCACAAGCGGCAATGCCTGGCTGCCGCCCTTCTCTCCCGAAATCAGCACCTGTGTGGTTGCCGTTGCCTCCGGGAAGGGGAATTTTCCGTGCTGGTCGGCACAGAAATATTTGCGGAACGGAATGAAGAACAATATTCCCAGCACGCCGCCAAGCAGCGAGCTGAGGAACACCTCAAGGAAGTTCACCGCAATTTCAGGATATTTTGCCTTGAGAATGTAGAGTGCCGGCAGTGTGAAGATGGCTCCTGCCACCACTATGCCCGAGCACGCTCCTATCGACTGGATTATCACATTCTCGCCAAGGGCATTCTTGCGGCGCGACGCGCTCGACAGTCCCACTGCTATGATAGCAATAGGGATTGCAGCCTCAAAAACCTGTCCCACTTTCAGTCCCAAGTATGCTGCTGCCGCACTGAATATCACCGCCATCAGTAGTCCCAGCGACACTGAGTAGCCGGTTACCTCAGGGTAATTTCTCTCGGGATGCAGCACCGGAACATACTTCTCGCCCGGTTTCAGTTCACGAAAGGCGTTTTCGGGCAATCCTTTCGTCACTTCTGTCTTTTCTTCGTTTTGCATCTTTCTTTATTATTACTTTTGTTACATTTTTTCCAATTTTACTTGCAAAAGTAATGTTATTAATTGTAATGGCAAAATTTTTCGCACCTATCTTACCGCAATCCCTATCATATTTCCCTTCAGATTTATCGGTTCCCGAGAAGCCAATCAGGGAAGATGCGCTGAATTTGCTTTGCCTCAATGTGCAATATTTATCAGTTTGCAACCAAGGGCTGTTTCTATTTTTGAAATTGTCTGCATCGTGAAATTATGCCGACCTGTCATCCACTTCGATATTTCCGACTCGCGCTTGCGTAGCTTGGCAGCAAAGTCCTTTTGAGTGAGATTCTGCAATTTCAGAACCTCACTAATGCGCTCTGCTATTCCGAATGACAGCTCAAATTCTGCTTTCTGTTCTTCGGGCACTGCTGCAAGGCATTGCCTAAACAATTCATTCCTCATCATCTTACAACAATTTCTTAATTCTTGCTGTAAAGATAAGCAAAGTTTGCGAAATATTCACTCAAAAATAAATAATTCGCATACTTTCACTATTCTTCACTGCCTCTAAAAGCGCAGCGGAGGTGCGACATCTCTGCCGCACCTCCATCTCAAAATCACGATCCTCCTTTGGGATCTATCTTGTTCACTTTCACTGCCTCATTTTTGAGGTGTGGTGTGGGCGTTTGCAGTTCGTTTTCAAAGGTGAATATCCAATTCTTTCTGATATCCTGCGTCAGCGGGCCTGTTTTGTTCTTATATGCCCAGCTCCACGGCGATTCCTTCACTGTCCACTCCCCGTCGGGCAGCGCCACTGTGCGTTCCCACGCTCCCGTCTCGGCGTTGTAGTTGTCGGGACGTAGCAACACCGTCATATACTTCGTGTCGCCCTTGTAGATGTCAAACATAAAATTGTCTTTCACCGTCGCCGGCACGCCCATCTTCCTCAGCGTCACGAAGATATACTGATAGCCCAGCGCCAAGCTCATATATTTCCCTGAATACGTCGCTCCGCCCGGCACCGGATAATATTGCTTATTAATCGTCTTTATCAAGTCGCGGTAGCGCTTGTTCTTGCCGCTCCACGCCGAACCCATAATGTAAGTTCCTTGGTTATAATCTGTGTCATCAGTGATATAATCCTCCATCCACAGCAGCGTGTTCTTGGTCACCGGTGCATCGGTGCCGCTAAGGTCCATTGTGGTCACGTCGGGCAGTTGCAGCACAGTGCCGTTACCGTTGGCAAAAATGTCGTCGGCGCCCCACTCGGCATAGTTGTCATAAATACCGATTTTCGTGCCCGTTCCCATATCGAAACTCATCTGGGAATTGTTGCCAAGATAGATGCCTCCACCTATTCCGTTCAAAGCACCTGCCAATTGCTGATTTGCCGTTGCCGGCTTCGCGCCGCCACTTATGTATGCACGGTTGCGATAGATCAATCCATTCTTATAAGTGAGCTTGCCGCCCACATTCAGGCATATTCCGCCGCCGTTTTTCGCTTCATTGCCGGTGATGGTTCCGTTCAGCATCGTCATCGAGCCGTCTCTCAGATACATTCCGCCGCCGTTTCCACCATCGTTGTCAGTAGTGCCCGGGGCTTTGTTGCCCTTGATGAAGCCGCTCTCGATTGTAGCGGTCGATCCGGTGCCCTTCATGTAGATTCCGCCGCCGTTCATCGTTGTTGCCACATTCCCTTCAATGCTTATCGACTTCAAGTTAAGGCTTCCGTTCTCCACATACACCGCTCCACCGCTCTTGTTGGCTGTGTTGCCGCTGAATTTCAGCGTGCCGCCCTCGGTCGATGTTATCGCCAGGTCCTTCACATAGATTCCACCGCCATTGTTGGCTTTATTGTTCTTTATCTCTCCTTTGTTCAGATTCACGTTGATGGTGTACTTCCCGGCAGTCGTAGTGTTCCATGCATATATGCCGCCACCGTGTCCGGCAGCCGTATTATTCCATATCTCTGCTCCGTTGATATTGGCTGTCATGGTGCTTCCTGTGGCAAGAGTAGTGCCCGACCTGAAGTCGAAGCATATCCCTGCCCCATCGGCATATTCCGACGCCTTGGTTTCATTGCCATACACCTTTAGATTCGCGTTGATATCATACACAAAATCCATCTTGTCCTTATAGTCACCTCCGGCATAGCTGAAAATGTGTATTCCCGCACCGTAGGTCTGCGACTTGTTGTTATACACCTCCGTCGGACCTTTATCCGAGTAGGCAAAGGTGAATGTAGTTTCCAAGCGCATTCCGCCTCCCATGCGTTCCGTTTCATTGTCGTGCACCTTGCAGTGCTTCATCGTCAGCTGCTTTGCGTTGAAGAAGATGCCCGAGCACTCTCCGTTGGCATAGTTCTCATATATTTCCACGTCCTCCAGTGTCATCTCGGCATTGCTGCCGCCCTCGGTGCGTATCACGCCATTCCATTCATTAGCTGCCGTTCCCGTTGGGAATGCATCTGCCGGTATTGTGCGCACCACATTGTGATATATCTTTGTGTTCGCGATGTTGATGGTGTTAGTGGAGCAAGAGCGCGTCATCAGCGCTGCGCCATAGTAGTTCACATTCTCAAATATCTCACAGTTGGTGATATTTGTCTCAGTCGCTCCGGCTGTCCCCGAATATTTGCCAATATCAAAACTGCAAATGGTGATAGCACCATAGCCTCGCAAATTGTTGTAGCGATCGTAGGAGTCGGCGATTATCGTCTTCGTGTTCACATCGTGCACCTTGCACTTGATGAGCGTGAGCGTGCCGCTGCTATAGATGCCGCCATACACCAGTGGGCGGTAAGTGCCGCCTTCGTCGCCCATGCGGAATTTGCCCGATGACGAAAGATGATGCCCGGCAGCCACTCCATTAGCCCAGTCGTTATTGGCTTGTCCGTCAATGTCAATCCAGTAATCTCCGCCGTTAATCGTCAGCGACGCTCCGGGCTTCACATAAAACATACACGTCTTCAATGTTCCGTCGGGCCAAGTGTTGCCACTGGTCGTTGAATTGTTGATAATCTTGCGGTCTGCTCCGTTGGCATTGATGGTGAGATCGCCAGCCACGGTTATCTGCCCGGTCAGCGTCACGTTGCCGGTAAGGTTGATAGTCTGCGTCCCCGTCACCGTCTGTGCAGCCCATGTGCCGCTGGCGCTGAGTACTGCCTCAATTTTCATGCAGCTGGCAATCACACCGATTGCTGCCACAATAAGTGCCATAGATCGTTTCGATAGCATAGTTTTTTCAGTTTTTATAGTTTTTTTGGGGTAATTTGGTTATTCTTTATGTAGTTTTCTATTCATCATAAGGGTTAAGCCATCCTTACGGCGTCGCTACACCCAGAGACGATTGCGAGGGCCACTCCGAAGGCCAGTAATTTTTGTGGACTATCTGCGCCACCACGTTGATTTCGAGCACTGCTCCTTCCACCGGCGGTGCGCCTGCCGTCACCTCGTAGGTCTCGAAGAGCTTACACTCCGTCTCCTGTCCGCGCCCAAGCACTTTCTTGTAGTAGAAGTAGCCGTCGTCGCCTTCTTTCCAATAGTCGTCCCAGTTGGCGGCTTTCTTCAGTGTGCCCACGCTCGTATCAGTCACGCTCCACGGTATCATGATGTCTTCTGTGCGGAGCCAGTAGCCCACTATCGCGGCTCTCACATATCCCTCGGCAATACCGATGTTTTTGATGCTCACATTTTTCTTCACCTTGCCGTCAACCTCATCGTCAACGTCTATGCCCACCTCGCCTTTGTCGATTCCTATGGTGAAATAGTAGCGGTGGTCGGCTGCCACTCCTGCCGGAATGATTTCGCTCATCGGCTTCTCCATGGTGTAGGTGTGATATGAGTTCTTCGTATCATCCCCATATTCCTTTATCTGGAACGTGATCACCAACTTCGATGTTGCTCCTGTGCCATATTCCTGCGGTATCAGCAAGAAAGTGTGCTGAGCCTCACCAAGCTGCGCGCCGAGCGTGGCATCTTGGTTGAACGATTGCACATATTTCGCGTTGCCGGTGCGTTCGCTCCATGCAAACGACACATCGCTCGGCGAAGCTGAAGTGGCTACGCACTTGCCGCTCGTGTAGCAGTCGGTGATTGCCACGCTCTTCACCTTGGTGTCGGCTGGCATCGTTCCCACCTTGAAAGTGATTGCCGTGAGTGCGTGGTGGAACGGCATCTCCACGTTTCCCGTGGTCTTCGTCTTGCTCGGTACGATGGCAAATACCAAGTCGGGCTGTTTTTCGGCATCATGGAAGTCGCCGGAGGCATCAGCAGCCGCAGCGTCAGGCATTGTGTAGCTGAATGTGATTTTCTTCGCATCGTTGTCGATTGTCGGCGTAGTCATCGAGCCGTTATCGTTGCTCTTTTTGTAGCCGTAGAAGTTAAGAGCCACGCCGTCGGCAGGCCAGAAGCGACCGGTGTTCACTATGTTGCTGCCATCTACGTTGAAATTTTCCTTGAAGAACAGTTTGCTACCGCTTTCGGTGTAAGCCTCGCCATGGAATTCCGTTATTTTGCCGGTGCTGTAGTACTCGCCGCGCGAGTCGGGCGCTGTGCCCTCGGCGTAGCAGCCCATGAGGCGCGACGAGGAGTTGTGGCTCTCAGTCACCGACATCGGAATGGTGTCCTGCCCCACTATCTCGCTGAAATACCTTATCGGGTCGCTTTCCACCACCATAGCGGTAGCTTCATCGGCTCGCGAGTCGCTGCCTATCACGAAAATGTTGTCATCAGTCACCTCGAGGCGTATGGTGCCATCGTCATTGTTGCCACCCTTGCCAAAGTCGTCTTCACACGAAGTTGCTACGAAAGCCATCGCAATCGCAATGGCTCCCGAAGCTACCCATCCATATTTCATCACATTCATCATC
>JBJFEF010000373.1:0-3531 GCA_051890435.1 Muribaculaceae bacterium | reverse complement strand
TTAACATTGAAAATGAGATGAAATCATCGTATATCGACTATTCGATGTCGGTGATTGTGTCTCGCGCTTTACCTGATGTGCGCGACGGTTTCAAGCCCGTGCACCGCAGGGTGTTGTTTGGAATGAATAAACTCGGCGTAGGCTCCACTTCAGCCACTCTCAAGTCGGCTCGTATTGTGGGTGAGGTGATGGGTAAGTATCACCCACACGGCGACTCGTCGGTTTATCTCACTATGGTGCGTATGGCTCAAGACTGTCGCTCCGTTATCCGCTGGTCTATGGTCAAGGTAACTTCGGTTCTATCGATGGCGACAGCCCTGCCGCTATGCGTTACACCGAGGCTCGCCTAAAGGAAATGGGCGAAGAAATGATGCGCGACATCGATGAGGATGCAGTGACTATGGTCCCCAACTTCGATGCCCGTCTCGTTGAGCCCGAAGTGCTCCCTACCCGCTTCCCTAATTTGCTCGTCAACGGTGCATCGGGTATCGCCGTAGGTATGGCAACCAATATGGCACCACACAACCTCACTGAATCAATCAATGCTTGTCTCGCTTTGCTCGAAAACCCCGACATGGAAATCTCAGAGCTGATGCATTACATTCAAGCTCCCGACTTCCCAACCGGCGGTATAATTTATGGCTACGACGGCGTGCGCAAGGCGTTTGAAACCGGTCAAGGCCGCATTGTGGTGCGTGCAAGAGCCGAAATTGTAACTGAAGACAACAGTGAGAAAATCATTGTATCTGAAATTCCTTATAATGTAAACAAGCGTATCCTCATCGAGAGCATTGCACAACTCGTGGAGGAAAAGAAAATCGATGGCATCTCTAATATCAACGATGAGAGCGACCGTCAGGGTATGCGCATAGTTATCGACATCAAACGCGATGCCAATTCTAATGTGGTGCTCAACAAGCTCTACAAGATGACACAAATGCAATCGTCGTTCAGCGTGAACAACGTGGCACTTGTGAAGGGACGCCCACAGACGCTCAATCTCAAGCAAATCATTCAGCACTTCCTTGAGCACCGCGATGATGTTGTGATTCGTCGCACCAAGTTTGAGCTTCGCAAGGCTGAAGCCCGTGCACACATCGTTGAAGGCTTGATTATCGCATCCGACAATATCGACGAGGTTATCCACATCATCAAGAGCAGTGAAACTCCGGTTATCGCCAAGCAGCGACTTTGCGACCGTTTCGGACTCGATGATGTCCAGGCTAACGCTATTGTGGAAATGCGTCTGCGCCAGCTCACTAATCTTGAGCAAGGAAAGCTCCGCGATGAGTTTGCCGAGCTTCAGGAAACAATCAAGCACTTGAATGAGATTCTCACCGACGACAACGTGCGCCGCAAGGTGATTGAAGATGAGCTTATCGAGATTCGCGATAAATACGGCGACAAGCGCCGCACTGAAATCGTTTTTGCTTCTGAAGAATTCAATGTTGAAGACTTCTATGCCGACGAGCCGATGATTATCACTATCTCGCACATGGGCTATATCAAGCGTACACCGCTCACTGAGTTCCGTGCTCAAAACCGTGGTGGTGTGGGAATTAAGGGTAGCGACACTCGCGACGAAGACTTTATCGAATATATCTATCCTGCCACTATGCACAACTATATACTCTTCTTCACTCAGAAGGGACGTTGCTATTGGCTTAAAGTGTATGATATACCCGAAGGAGCACGCAATACCAAGGGTCGTGCAATCCAAAATATGCTCAACATCGACTCCGACGACAAGATTACAGCATTTATTAAGGTGAAAAACCTCACCGACCCCGACTTCTGCAACTCACACAACCTTGTGTTCTGCACCAAGAAGGGCGTTATCAAGAAGACTTGCCTTGAGGCTTATTCACGTCCGCGCCAGAATGGCGTGAATGCAATCACCATTCGTGAAGACGACAGCGTCATTCAAGTGCGCCTCACCGATGGAGACTCTGAAATCATCATGGCTAACAAGTATGGCCGTGCCATTCGCTTCGACGAGAAGAAAGTGCGCGAAATGGGCCGTATTGCAACCGGTGTACGCGGCATGACACTCGACGACGACAACGACGAGGTTGTAGGAATGATTTGCATGAAGAAGGACACCACCGAGACTGTTCTCGTGGTATCGGAGAAAGGCTATGGCAAGCGTTCAGAGCTTGAGGAATATCGCGTGACAAATCGTGGCGGAAAGGGCGTTAAGACTCTTAATGTCACCGAAAAGACCGGTAACCTTGTTGCAATCAAGAATGTTACCGACGACCACGACCTTGTCATCATCAACAAGTCGGGTATCACTATCCGCCTCCACGTTGCCGATATGAGAGTGATGGGCCGTGCTACTCAGGGCGTTAAGCTCATCAATCTTGAAAAACGCAACGATGAAATAGCATCGGTGTGCAAGGTGATGCGCGACGAGGATGCTGAAGCAGAGGTTCCCGTTGAGACTGTTTCAACCGAGCAGGTGCTCCGGTTCAGTGAGGCAGAGTCTGTTGCCGATGATGTAATCGAAGACGTTCAGAACGACGTCGATGACGCCAAGACTGAGGACGATAACATAACCGATGAAAACTAAAAACAAATACTAACTATTTAACTATTACACGAAGAATTATGAAAAAATTAATTTTCTCTGTGTTGTGCACTTCATTGGCTTTCGCCGGTTTTGCACAGAATGAAGCCAAGGCTCTCTTTGAGTCGGGTAAGGCTAAGATGGGTAAGTTCGACAGCGAGCAAGTGAAGATGCAGATGCGTCAGGCTATCGACTCTACTCTTATGTGCGAGAGCTTGATGGGTGGTTATGAGGATTTCTTGAAAGCTCTTCCACTCGACACCATTCGCGTGACTGAGAAAGACGGCTCTCCAAAGATTGATAAGAAAACCGGTTTGCAGCAGATTAAGACTAAATATTCTAAGGATATTGTAGGTCTTATCGCCGGTCACCACAACGACTTTGCCGTAGTCGGTTCTATCTACAATGAGCGTCGCGACTATCTCAATGCTGCAAAGGCTTGGGAAATTTATGTAGCTCTTCCCGAGGCTGAATTCCTCGGAAAAGACAAGCCCGTTCTTGCCGACAGCACTGCCGGAATGTTTGCTTACTACACCGGTGTGATGTATTATCAAGTTAAGGACAACAAGAAGGCTTATGACTCATTCGTAAAGGCAATCAAGAAAGGTTACAGTGCAAAGGAAGCACAGGATATGCTTAAATATGAGTCGCAGATGGTTGTCAGCGCATATCTCGAAGCAAAAGACTATGACGCTTGCGAGAAATTCCTTGACAAGGCTATCGCCGACTTCCCACAAGAGGCTCTCTTCGTGATGTTCAAGGGTATCATTCTTGAAACCAAGACCGACAACATTGAGAATGCTATCGATCTTTACAAGAAGGCTACCGAGCTTGATCCAACTCTTGCACAGGCTCAATATCACGTAGGTCGCTATTACAACAACAATGCTGTTAACCTCATGAACGCCGATGAGAACAATAATCTCAACGACGCTGAGCTTGCAAAGATCATAAATCCTTAT
>JBJFEF010000372.1:0-3566 GCA_051890435.1 Muribaculaceae bacterium | reverse complement strand
CTTTCGAGCATCTTTGCCACCACCTGTGCCACAAGTCGCTTTTGCATCATGTCGAGTCCGTGTAGCGGCTCATCGAGAATTAGCAGCGGGGCATTCTTGATGAATGTGCGTGCAAGCAGAGCCATGCGCTGTTCGCCGCTCGACAGCGTGCGCATCATGCGGTCGGCGGTATGACCGATTCCCAAGGCATCGAGCCATTGCTGCGCTTTCAGGCGCATCTCGGGGGTGATGCGGCGGAAACAGCCTACATTGTCGTGCAGCCCCGACGCCACCACCGTGGCAGTGTCTTCGCCATTATTGAAATAGAGGTGCATCTCGGGCGATATGTAGCCTATGCGCCGCTTGATGTCCCAGATGCTCTCTCCGCCACCACGGCGGCGGTCGAAGAGAGTGATGTCGTTGCTGTAGCCTTGTGGATTGTCGGCATAGACGAGGCTCAGCAGTGTAGATTTTCCCGAGCCGTTGGCACCGAGCAATGCCCATCGCTCGCCGGCAGCCACCGTCCAGCTCACATCGTGCAGAATCACCGTGGAGCCGTAGCGCACGTCGCAATGGCGCAGCTCGAAGGCATTGCGATAGTCGATTGGCTCAGTAAGTTTCACGTCGGGCACAAGGTCGATTCCGCCTTTGGTCGAGAACGCCCCCGTAACATCCTCAATCACTGCGGTCAGTCCCATTTCAGCCACTGTGAGCATCTTGCCCACCGTGAGTTGCTTCATGGGCAAGATGTAATCGGTGAACGGCGGAATATCCACCGTGTTGCACAGCAGCAGAATCACCGCAGTGCCCTGGCTGGCGATGTCGTGCAGCAATTCGTTGAAAAGTGTGCGTGAGTCGGCATCGAGGCCTATGTAGGGATTATCCACGATTAGGATATCGGGGATTTCTGTGAACATATTGATAATCAAGAATTTTCGCAGCTCGCCGCTCGACAGGTAGTTTACGCGCTTATGCAGAATATCGGTGATTGAGAGGCGTCGGCACAGTTCCTCCCAGCGCTCGGGGGCGATTTTGCCGGCAATAAGCTGCTCCACTGTGGGGATGCCATCGCTCATCATTGCCTCGAAGCGCTGCTGATAGTAGGAATCGGCACAGCCTGTGAGAGAGTGAATGTCGCTGAACTCGATGCTGCGAATGTTGAGAGAGCGCTTGTCGCCGCGAATCTGGTTCATACCTATGTTCCAGCCACGCTGCAGAATGTGAGCCAATGTGCTCTTTCCCGAGCTATTCTCTCCGATAACCACATAGGTGTTTCCGCTCTCGATGCCGAAGTGGTGAGGCGTGTTAAGTGCCACACCGGTGTATTGCAGCCGAGGGCTCACCACCTCCAGCAGCATTTTCTTGCTATTTCCCATAAATCCATTCATTTTGCTGCAAAATTACTATTTCGTCGATTTATATGCAAAATTTTTTGTCATCCATAAAATAAATGGGGGTGATTGGGAGTTATATCAAGTAGAGCATACTACTTATGGATACCTGTTATTCCGGCATCGCATCGAAATGAGAGATGTGGTGTCGCGTGAGATGTTGTTTTGTGACAAATTTGCGGTTAATGGTGACGACAACATCTTTTTTCTCATTGGTGAAAACGAAATTAATAATTTATAAACCAACACGTTAATTACAGGTATGAAACACTACATCCTTTCGCTCTTGTGCCTCGCAGGGCTATTCACCGCGGCCGAGGCACAGACTCCTGAGATTAAAAGCACATTGGCGATTATGTCGCCCGGAAATGCGGCTGTGGAATATCAGCTCACAGCTCAAGCCGACGGCTCTATGACGGCTTCGGCTGCCCTGCCGGTGCAGGTGAGCCGCAATATCACCGAAACCGATGAGGGCACTCTCGTGACAATGACTGTGAAGGCTACTGCCGATGCCTGCTTCAATCTGAGCTCGGTGTGCGTGCTCCCCGGCGTGGCTCACGCCGATTGCGACTTCTATATGCCGGGCTTCTGGTATCATAAAAACCTTCGTTCGCCCAAGGAGGCTCCGTCGTTCCACACCTCCGACAGCTGGGAGGTGCGCGAAGACCGCCTCAGCTCGCCTCTCACCGGCATCTTCGACAATGCCGGCACCTACTACACCGTGCTCCGCAAGCTCGATGCCCCCGCTGAGTGCATTCTGCAAAACCTGAGCGGTGATGTGATTCTGCCCGGACGCACCTCGGTGGGCTCTACCGGTTTCCGCAACGTGGGCGGACAGGCGGCTCTTGTATTCAGCTATCCCTATGTGGAGGCTCCCAAGCGCTACATTCGCAAGCTCACGCTTATCCCGGCAGTACGCACCTTCGATGTGCTGCACAAGGGCGACGTGCGCACCATCAGCTGGATTATCAACAAGGGCAAGGCTGCCGACTATAGCGAGCTGGTGAAGAATGTGTGGAACTACACCTTCAATCACTTCAAGCCGCAACCCGTGGAAACCGGCTACTCGGTGGATTATGCCAAGGCTACGCTTTCCAACTTCTTCAAGCAAGGCTATAACGGCCGCCACGATTTGAAGTTCTACTCGGGTGAAGCTATCCGCACCGACCTTTGCGAGAACATCGGTGCCTATCAGATAGGCTTTGTGGGACGCTCGCTGCTCAATGCGTTCAACGCCCTGGAATATGGCGAAGCCACCGGTCGCGACGACCTTGTGCGCGATGCAAACTCGGTATTCGACAGCCACCTCACCCACGGCTTCTCGCCGCAAGGCTTCTTCCTTGAGTGCGGCGACGTGGCACGCGGCACCTACGACCCCGTGCTGAGCATTCGCCGCCAGTCGGAGGGCGTGTTTGCCACACTGTTCTATCTGCAATATGAGAAGGAGCATGGCCGCAAGCACCCCGAGATGGAGCAGAAGATGCGCACCGTGCTCGACAACCTCATGAGCCTCATCCGCGACGACGGCAGCTTCCCGCGCAAATTCAATGCCGACAAGAAGATTATCGACCCATCGGCAGGCAGCACACCATCGGTGACTGTGCCGCTTGCAATGGCTTATAAATACTTCAAGGACAAGCGCTATCTGGAGTGCGCCCGCCGCACCATCGCCTTCCTTGAGAAGGAAATCGTGAACAAAGCCGACTATTTCTCTTCTACTCTCGATGCCAACTGCGAGGACAAGGAGGCTGCACTTGCCGCCACCACAGCCCTCTATTATATGACCTACATCACTAAGGGCGACGAGCGTGCACACTATTGGGAGCAGTGCCAAAAGGCTTCCTACTTCTGCCTCTCGTGGTACTACATGTGGGATGTGCCCTTCGCACAGGGGCAGTTCCTCGGCGACTTCGGTTTCCACTCGCGCGGTTGGGGCAACGTGTCGGTTGAGAACAACCACATCGACGTGTTTATCTTCGAGTTTGCCTCGATTCTCGACAAGCTCGCCGAGCACACCGGCGACAGCCGCTTCTCCGACTTTGCCCGCGTGATTACCACCTCGATGTTGCAGCTCATGCCCGACGAAGGACACATGTGCAACATCGGCAAGAAGGGCTATTATCCCGAAGTGGTGCAGCACACCACTTGGGACTACGGCCGCAACGGCAAGGGCTTCTACAACGACATCTTCGCCCC
>JBJFEF010000371.1:1885-3579 GCA_051890435.1 Muribaculaceae bacterium | reverse complement strand
ATCGACGACTCATTCACAAAATATGTTGTTGTGAAAGACGACATCTTCCCATGGATCGACAATCGCGGTATCCGATATATAAATATTGAGGATTTTCTGCTTGACGAAATCGACAAGTTATGAGTCGGGCAGGTGATTTAGGGGGAAAAATGCGTAACATTACGCATTTTTCCCCCTAACTTGCAGCCATATACTGCTATCAGCTCGCATTGCGCCACCATAGCCTTGATTGAGAGGATGGGGTGTGGGGGGATGGATGGGGAGCAATTGGCTCATAAATACGTTAAAAAAGGCAATATTTTATACCAAAAGTGGAAGTTTTGGATTATTTAACATTATTTCTTAGCGATTGTATTTTTAGCTATGCTATATTTGCCATCTAAATTGTTGCACAATGATAATTTCCGGGTTGTGAGGCTATGCTGTTCCAATTGATTTATCTTCATATTATCAAGCTATTTGGCTGCGGGAGCTATTCCCTCAGCCCGATTGCATATAGGATAAGCCCGGCTACCCCCCCCTATTTACACAATTTAACATTTGCATCATACCAAATGTTATTGGCTATCAAGAAGGAATCTCCTTGAGAGTCCCCTAATTGTGCCTATCAGCCGACTAAATTAAGAAAAACATAGCGTGATTATTTTTTTTGTAACTATGAACAAGATTAGAAGCGTATTATTTTCAGTATTGACTGCTTTTGCGGCTACTTCAATTCATGCCGCTAATGAATGGACTGACAAGACAGGAGAGAAAATGCCCTCCTCAGGAAACTGGACATATAACTACCTTGTCAATAAAGGAGAATCAACTGAGCGCCGCATCAACGCCGTGCTCAATGGAGTGAATGCTCCCGGCGGAGTGAAAACGGTGCGCCTCACCGGCGACGTATGCCTGCGCCACTCGGTGTTTATCGGACTTTCAACCCCCGACAATTCTCCCACAACTCTTGTAATTGAAAATGCCACCGACAACGATATTCACATTTGGGACGACCTCGACAATCCCCTGGACGGCTCGGGTGCCGACCGCTTCGGCGTGATGTTCTCGGTGTGGGAAAACAACACCCTTATAATAAAAGGTGACCCCGACGGTAACGGCAAAGGGCGTATTCTCATTGAGGGAAATGCCAACAACAGGTCGCTTGTGACCGACTATGGACTGCTCGAATCGACAGGAAATCTGGAGCTATCAGACGTGGTGATAGAAAATGTACTTTTCAATGAAACTAACGCCAACGCAGGCGAATGTTCAGCCCTAAAAATCCACCCATGGTATAACCTTGAAACCAGTTGGACCTACGAGCAGGGATGGACAAAGCTGCACAATGTGGAAATATGCAACCTCAATATGCCGGGTGGTGTGGGAGCTGCCATGTATTGCTATCTCGTGACGCAAAACATGACTGCCAACACACGAGAGCGCTGCACCATCACGCTCGAAAACGTGAATATCCACAATGTGACGCAAGGCAGCAACAGCGTAGATGGCAATGGCGGAATTGTGCGTTTCCGCGGCGACTGGGTGGGCAACCTTAACATGACAAACGTTACCTTCAAAGATTGCACCTCGGGGGCAAGCTGTGCCGGTGTTTACTGGAACGCTCTCGGTCGCACTACCGAGCCTTGCGAAATGACTGTGAACGGATGCACATTTGAAAACTGCAAAGCTACCGGAAGCAACCAGAATGCCGG
>JBJFEF010000371.1:0-1785 GCA_051890435.1 Muribaculaceae bacterium | reverse complement strand
ATGGCACACAGTTCTTCGTAGATATCAATGGTGCCACATTCACAGGCAACAAAGCCTCCCAAGAAGGCGGCGCCATAAAAATCAACCTTGGCACCGGCTCGAAGAATTATCCTCTATCGCTCAACCTCAACAGCGGCAACTTCACCAACAACAGCTCCGACGGCAACGGAGGTGCCATATATTCGTGGCGCGGAACGGTGACATACAGCCCGTCAATTTCAGCCGATGCCAAATGCACCTTCACAGGCAACAGAGCAAAAACCAGCGGAAGTGCATTATTCATCAACAGCAGTTCATTCTCGCTGAAAACAGCCGAAATAATAGGCAACTACACCGACGTTAACGACGGTGCCGTGTATCTGGTTAACTCCACCATGACAATGGAAAACGGAAAAATCAACAGCAACCACAGCAAAGCATATGGTGGCGGTGCCTACATCAACAATTCTACACTCACTATCAAGCAAGGTGAAATTTGCAACAACATCGCCGACTGGCGCGGTGGCGGAATCTACATCAACGACAACTCAAATTTCAGCCTCAACAACGGCAAAATCAATGGTAACACTGCCACTAACGAATATGGCGGCGGTGTGTGCGTGTATGGCTCAACGTTCAATATGGGCAATGGCGAAATCGACAACAACACTGCCGGCAGCCATGGCGGCGGTGTGTATTACGACAACGACAACGGCAACGACAACAAATCGTTCACCTTCTCGGGTGGTAGCATCTCGGGAAACAAGTCGGGCGGCTTTGGTGGCGGCGTGTGCATCTACACCGGAAGCAAGGCGGGTTGTTCATTCAATCTCACCGGCGGTAACATCAGCAACAACCACGCCGAGAATGGCGGCGGTTGCTACTTCAATGCCTGGTCAACCCAAACCATCAACCTCACCAACACAAATATCGAAACCAACACTGCATATATGGGTGGCGGCGTGCTGATATATAATGGTTATCTGAAATACAAAAACGGACTCATCCGCAACAACCGCGCGCTGCTGCGCCCGGGCAGCACGAAGCCCGAAACAATGTATCAAGTAAACCACTGCTCATGGGACGGCTCGAAAGATGTGGTGAAAACCTCGCTCAGCGGAATTGGTGGCGGAATTTGCGCTACCTGGGGCAAAGTGTCGTTTGATACGTCGGAGGGAAAGTTTGGCATTTATGGCAATATCGCCGAATATGGAGCCGACGACATCTGTGCCAATGCTAAAGACTCGCAAGTGAATCTCCCTGCACCTACTTCGATGACAATTACCGGCTTCGACGTTCCCAACTCAGCCCTATTCTGGGCTCAAGACTACATTGTGGGCGATACCAACTACGACAAAAAGCCATCGGCAGCCCCCACTATCTCATCGCCACGACGATACAGGACAATGGCTCTTAATCTCGACACCGAACTTAATCAAGCCTATATCCCTGCCGGAACCTACACCGAATATATCTGCGTGGCTCTTGGACACAGCTATCTGCCTATCTACATAAAGAAAACGGGACTGAAAGTGGGCGAAACGGCAATTATCAACCTCTACCACAAGGACATCAGCGACTTCGCCTCCGAAAAGCCCTATCTGCAGGTGCCCATCACCAACAAGACTACTACCGACGGCGCTGAAGTGAGCCGAACGGTTTACGTAAGTCCCGGAGATTGGACACTGGTGGAATCGACGTGGGGATGGTCGTATAGCGGTACTGCCGAAGGCGAAGATGGCGCAACCACCATCAAAGGCTGCCCTGCCATAAAGCGACATAATCTGGTCACCTCATCAGATGAGA
>JBJFEF010000370.1:0-3601 GCA_051890435.1 Muribaculaceae bacterium | reverse complement strand
GATATTTCACGCAAAACGATGTGTCGAGACCACCGCTGAATGCTAAAACCACTTTTTTCTTTTCCATAATCTCTTAAAGTATTTCTTTTGAAGGCATCCCGCTCACATGGGGAATGCCCGGTGAGTGTTAATAAATAATTGTTGTCGTTAGCCTATGTAGCTTTATTTATCGTCCTTGTGCTCGGCAGGATCGTAGAGCATACCGGTGCACAGGCACATGCGTCGGCCGTTGCGCTGCAGAATGTCGAAATTCACACAGCTCTCGCAACCGCGCCAGAATGCCTCATCGTCGGTGAGCGAAGGGAATGTAACAGGACGATAGCCAAGCTCGTTGTTCATTTTCATTACCGCCTCTCCCGTGGTCAGGCTGAAAATTTTTGCCTCGGGAAACATTTCACGCGATAACTCAAAAATTCGTCGCTTAATGCGCTTGGCAAGCCCAATACCCCTGAAGTCGGGAGCCACGATAAGTCCTGAATTTGCCACAAACGTCTTGTTGCTCCAGCACTCAATGTAGCTGAAGCCGGCAAACTTCGTCTTCTGGTAGATGGCAAGCACAGCCTTGTGCTCAATCATCTTTTGCTTCACATACTCCGGCGAACGCTTAGCAATACCGGTGCCACGCACTTTAGCAGCGCGGTTGATGGTGTCGAGAACCTCATCGACATAGCCGATGTGCTCTTCGCCAGCCACAACAATTTCAATTTCACTTGAATCAATCATCTTTTACCCTAAATCGGCAGCGGCTTCCGCCACTTGTGGCGCCTTCTGCCCAAATAAAAAATAAAAATAAAATAAAACTGTAGTTATTGAGAGTTCCCTATAATATTCCGTCGTTTCTGACAGCGCATCACACCTCACCGATGGGGAGGAAACGCGAGAACACCTTCATTGCCTGCTCGTGGCTCACATCCTCACGCAGCAAGGCAAACACGGTGTCGGCTCCGGCTATTGTGCCGAGAATCTCGGGCGATTTGCTCATATCGATGTCGTAGGCAAGACCACTGGCATAGCCGTTGCGGGTCTTTATCACGGCAGCATGACCTGAGAACTGAATCGACACAAATCCCGAGAGCTGCCCCGCCTGTGCCGTAGATACACCCTGCGAAATCATCGTGTCCTGCAAATTGTTGGAGTCGGGAATGATATACATGTAGTTACCCAAATCGGTAGCCACCTTGGTGGTGCGCAATTGCTTCAAGTCGCGCGAAAGGGTGGCTTGCGTCACCACATATCCGCGGGCGGCAAGAAGTCGCGATAACTCATCCTGACTGCTGATGCAATTTGTCTTAATCAGCTCAACAATTATCTGAAGTCGAAGTCGTTTATTCTTCATCTTTTTGATATGAAAATATATAGTAATTCTTTCTTTTGTGATTTCCTCGGTGCAAAATTAGTAACAAAAAAGAATATAAAGCTACTTTTTTGTGAAAAATTCGTATTTTTATTCACACAAAATCGCATTTTGCCCATAAATTGCCCTTTTTCGGGCTACTGAAGCCCCTTTTGCATCATTTTTTAGCACCCGAAAACGGCACTTTCTCCCACCGGGCTTTTGCAGCAACTTTCAGCCCGAGCTGAATTTCTTTATTCGGCAGATGTCGGAATTTCGCGATTTATGTGTAACTTTGCACTCAGGAATGACTAATTCAGCACAAATGTCAATGGATTTCGACCTTTCAATGGCAGCCTGGACGCTGATGGCTATCACATTCATGCTGTCGATTATATATCTTTGGTGGCTCATGTGGTGCCGGCTCGCGATTAAGCGCCGAGCCGAGCAATGCTCCACACCGGCTGCCGATGGCGGTGACAACGACGCTGCCTTGCCCACCGTGTCGGTGATTATCTACGCTCACAACGACGCCGAAAACCTGCGTCGCACACTTCCCTACATTCTCAACCAGAACTACCCCGAATTTGAGGTAATAGTGGTGAACGACGGAATGATTGCCGACGACAGCAACGTGGTGGCTGAGTTTCGCCGCGAATTTGACAATGTGTATGAAACGTTTGTCCCCGACGACACCCGCAACGTGTCGCGCCGAAAGCTCGCCCTGATGGTGGGAATAAAAGCCGCAAAGCACGATGTGATTGTCACCACCAACGCCAACGCCCACCCCGTCTCCGACCGGTGGCTGCGTGCCATGTGCCGCAACTTCACCAAGGGCATCGATGTGGTGATAGGACAATCGGTGTATAACCATCGCAGCGACCACAATAGCGGTCGCTTGTTCAGAGGCTTCGACTCGGTGTGCACCCGTGCCCTCTACACAGCATGGGCAATCGGCTGCAAGCCCTATCGCGGCACTTGCGACAACCTCGCCTACCGCCGCGACACTTTCTTTGCCAACAAGGGCTTCTCTAAATCGATGAACCTGCACTATGGCGACGACGACATCTTCGTGAGCGAAATCGCACGCAACGACAACACCCGCGTGGAGCTGTCGCACGAGAGCTTCGTCAGCACCACCTACGACGACCCGCAGCGCGTGCTTCGCGAGCATAAATACCGCTACGATTTCACATCGCACTACATAAGCACTCGCGCCTTCACCACCGAGCGCATCATGGCAGCAGTCTATTGGCTCGGCTTTGCCACTATTGCCTTGCTCACCATTGCAGCTGCCATCAACGTCATGGCAATCTTCGCACCGGGCATCGTTGCAGCCATCAGCACAAGCCTCCTTGCAGCCTTGCATCCCGAAACAATAGCCACAGCCACCGAGCACTTCACGCAAGGCACCATCGGCATCACCGATGTGGTGCTTACAGTGGCACCCCTGCTGCTGTTGCTGCTTCACACACTGCCGGGCATATTGGTGTATCGAAGTGTAGCACGAGTGCTGCGTATGCCGCGGCTGTTCTTCACCGTGCCACTTTTCACCCTCGTCCGCCCCATAGTGAACCTGCGCTACCACCTCCGCGGTCACCGCTACCGCCAGCAAAACTTCACCTGGCAGCGCCTCAAATAGTCCCACCGGCAACTGACCGACTTCTCAAAGTCTTTTGAGTATTCAACCTTCATTTTTAGGAATCATGGGAGGTGAGACCGGTGAGGTCGAATTTATACAGGGTTTCTTTTGTGGAGATTTGGGTGAAAAACGCAACCATATAGATGGGATAGTAGGTGATTCTCCCTTTGGTACGGACATTATCCTGACAAAAGACGAATGCCGCCGGTAGGTTGTATTCTTCATTTTCCATCACGTTACTTAACGCATTGTGTCGCTCATAATCTTTACCCGACTTCACCTCTATCGGCAATACATTGTTATCATATTCCACCACAAAGTCGAGTTCGCCCTGCCTTTTACTGTTAAAGTAATACAGTGAATTATGCCCTTCAGCAAAGCCATGTGCACAGAGTTCCTGAGCGACAAGATTCTCAAACACTGAGCCAAAGTTGATATTTGGATTTTGGCTCAGTAAGCGAGTCTGAATATTACCTCCATACATTGCAGCAAGCAAGCCCACATCATTTAAGAAAAGTTTGAATAGATTACGCTGTTTGTTAAGCAATAGTGGCACTTGCGGCTCCTCGACGTTGTAGGCGGGAATTGCAACACCTGCATTTTTCAGCCACAAGAAACTGTTTTCA
>JBJFEF010000369.1:3837-13207 GCA_051890435.1 Muribaculaceae bacterium | reverse complement strand
GGCGAATGTTTTGCGGACCCTCGTGTACGCTCAGGAAGTGACCTACGCCGTGACCGGTGCCGTGGAGATAAGTCATACCCTCCTCCCACTGATAGATGCGTGCGAGGGCGTCGAGCTGGCTGCCACGAGTGCCCACAGGGAACTGGGCGCGGGCAATGGCGAGGTGCCCCTTGAGCACAAGGGTGTAGTCGTGAATCTCGTCGGCGGTAGGATTGCCGAGAGTGACGGTGCGGGTGATGTCGGTAGTTCCGTCGAGATACTGGCCACCGCTGTCGATGAGCAGCAGACCATCGGCATGGAGGGTAGAAGCGCTTTCAGCCGAAGCCGAGTAGTGAACGATGGCTCCATGCTCTTTGTATCCGGCAATCATTCCGAAGCTGTCGCCACGATACATTTCGCCATCGGCGCGGAATTTCTTGCCCATTTCCCACACGTCACATTCATTGTATTTGCCCGAAGCGACATTCTCTTCGAGCCACATAAAGAGGCGCACCAGTGCAGCACCATCGCGCTCCATAGCCTTGCGGGTTCCGGCAATCTGCACATCGTTCTTGATGGCTTTGAGCAGCGAAACAGGCGATTTGCCATACACCTTGTAGCACTCAAGAGCGCGAGCAAGAGTGTCGCTCACGATGTTGGGGTCGAGGAGAACGGTAGTGTTCACCGACACCTTTCCGAGATAGTCCTCCACATCGTCGTAGCCCTTGATTTTCACGCCGGCTTCTTTGAGGTGAGCCTTCACTGCATCGTCAACCTTGGCAGAGTCGATGAAGAGCACATTCTCCTTGTCGGAGAGATAGAGATAGCTTATAACCACGGGGGTGAATGCCACGTCTTCGCCGCGGAGGTTGAGAGTCCAGGCGATTTCGTCGAGAGCGGGGATAAACACTGCGTCGGCACCCATTTTCTCCACTTCAGCCATCACGCGCTCAATTTTCGAAGAAGCGCTCTCGCCGGCATAGACATCGTCGTGCACAAAAGCCTTTGCAAGCGGACGCTCGGGGCGGTCGGTCCACACGCGGTCGGCAACGGCAAAGTCGGCAGCAAAGCGGAAACCGTTGCGGCCGCAAAATTCCTCAAGGGCATTAGCTTTTACGATTGAGAAGAGACGGCCATCCACGGCAAGCACATCGTCGTCGGATAGCTCATCGGCGAGCCACTCGGTGATGGTAGCTTCACCGGGAATGTCCTCCTTGTGGAGGTCAACGCCCGAGTCTTCGAGTTGCTGTGCAGCCTGAAGGAAGTAGCGCGAGTCGGTCCACAGTCCGGCTTTGTCGAGGGTAACAACGGCGGTGCCGTTGCTGCCGGTGAAACCTGTAACCCAATCGCGGAATTTCCAGTGGTCGCTTATATATTCACTTTGGTGATAGTCAGTGCCGGGGATAATCACGGCACTCACCTTCACGCGGCGCATCTCGTCGCGCAAAGCTTCAAGATTTTTCAGTGTTGCTTTTGACATATTTTGTTGATTTTTTGATTGTTATCTAATAAGACTAATAAGACCAATTAGACTAATAGGACTAATAGGGCTAATAAGACTAATTGGGTGAGGGATTAGTTGCTCACTATGTAGCCGCCGTTGTCGGGTGTCACGCGGTAGCGAGTGAGGCCGTAGTGGCGGTCGTAGGCGATTCCCGAAACAGCGGCGCCACCACCTTCGAGCACATTGAATCGGGAGCCGCACTTGGGGCACACGGCTTCAAAAGTCTCGGGGTTGTAGTCGATAGTCACATCCACTCGCGCCTCCACCGGGCAGGCAATTTCGTAAGCCACGGGAGAGTTGTAGGTTTGAGTGGTGAAGTCGTAGCCCATGAGCAGCAGCACGCCGGCAAAGCCGGTGTAGGTGTTGGCGGTGAAGTGGAAATTCGAGGGCAGCTTCTTGCGAGTGCTAAACACGCGATAGTCGCCCATACCGTGCACGCCATAAGTGTCCCACAAGCCCACGCTGTTGAGCTTGATATGCACCTGATAGGCAGGAGTGCGGTTGTCGTCGATAGAGGTGCACGCCACGGCGCCCGAGAGAATCAGCAGCAAGCAGGCAATCCAGCGGCGCATCATAGCAGAATCTGATTGATTTCGAGTAATTCCTCGGCGGTGAAGGAGCTGTTGTGCACGGCACCGATGCTGTCGGCAAGTTGCTCGATGGTGCGCGAACCAATGATTACCGAAGTCACCACCTGCTTGGCGAGAATCCACGCCACAGCCATTTGGGCGAGAGTTTGACCTCGCGACTCGGCGATGAGCTTGAGGCGTTGCACCTTCTTGAGCGCATCAGCGGTAATCATGTCCTTCATCAGCGGGTTGAGACTTGCGGCACGCGAGCCTTCGGGGATTCCGTCGATGTATTTTCCCGAGAGGATACCCTGTGCGAGCGGAGAGAATGCAGTGAAGCCGATGCCGAGATTCTGCATGGCGTCGAAGTGCCGTTCCTCCACGTCGCGCACGAGCATGTTATATTTTCCCTGATAGATGAGGGGATTGACGTGCTGGTTGCGCAGATAAGCCACGGCAGCCACAAGTTTGTCGGCGGGATAGTTTGACAATCCCACATATAGCGCCTTTCCGCTGTGCACAATGTCGATGAGAGCCTGCATGGTTTCCTCGATGGGAGTGGAGCCGTCGTAGCGGTGAGAGTAGAAAATATCCACATAGTCGAGCTTCATGCGCTGCAACGACTCGTTGAGGCTGGTGATGAGCATTTTGCGCGACGAGCCGCAGCCGTAGGGACCTTCCCACATATTATATCCCGCCTTGGTGGTGATAATCATCTCGTGGCGGTGAGCCTTGAAGTTTTCGGTGTACATTTTGCCGAAGTTGCTCTCGGCGGCACCGAAAGGAGGGCCGTAGTTGTTGGCGAGGTCGAAGCAAGTGATGCCGTTGTCGAAGGCGTAGGTCATTCGAGCGAGACAGTCGGCATAGTCGTTGGCGTCGCCATAGTTCCACCAAAAGCCGAGTGTTAGCTCAGGCAGCTTGATGCCTGAGTTTCCGCATTGGCGGTAGTTCATCACGCCGTCGGCGTAGCGGTTGGGGTTTGCGATGTAATCCATTTCTCTGAGTATGTTAGTAAAGAGTGAATATCTTGTGATTTCGTCGGACAGATCCGACGGGCCGGGGGATTCAAGAGCCGAGGAGGCTACTGAAAGCGCGGTGGTAGGTGTCGAAGTCGAATTGCTCCAGTTCGTGCTCAAAGAGTGCGGCAATCTCGTCGTTGCAAGGGTTGCCCACAGAGCCTTCGTGGGTGTGAGCCACCTCTTTCACCGGCTTGAAAGCACCTGCCTCGATTTCGAGCCCCACTTGCTTGTAGGCGTCGCGGAAGGGCACACCTTCGCGAGTGCGTCGGTTCACCTCCTCCACCGAGAACATGAGGTCGTAGCGCGGGTCGTCGAGAATGTGGTCGTTCACCTTCACTTGAGCCATCATTGCGTTCACCATCACCAATATGCTCTTCAGCTCGTGGAAAGCCGGGAGGAACGACTCCTTCACCAGCTGCAAGTCGCGGAAGTAGCCCGATGGCAGATTGTTGGTGATGAGTGTAATCTCGTAGGGGAGAGCCTGGAGCTTGTTGCACTTGGCGCGTGTAAGCTCAAACACGTCGGGGTTCTTCTTGTGAGGCATTATCGACGAACCGGTGGTGAACTCGTCGGCGAGCTTTATGAAGCCGAAGTTTTGCGAATTAAACATGCAGGCGTCGAAAGCCAGCTTCGACACTGTGGCTGCCACGTTGGCGATGGCGCTTGCCACAATGCGCTCGGTCTTTCCGCGCCCCATCTGTGCATACACCACATTGTAGTCGATCGACTTGAAACCGAGCAGGCGGGTGGTGAGGGTGCGGTTGAGCGGGAACGAGGAGCCATAACCGGCAGCCGAGCCGAGCGGGTTGCGGTTGGTCACATCGTAGGCGGCGCGAAGCACGGTGAGATCATCGACGAGAGCCTCGGCATAGGCGCCAAACCACAGTCCGAACGATGACGGCATTGCCACCTGCAGGTGGGTGTAGCCGGGCATAAGCACCTTTCGGTAGCGTTGCGACTGCTCATTGAGCGTGGTGAACAGAGTGGTGATGTGGTGCACAATGTCTTCAATCTCGCTGCGAATGAAAAGGCGCAAATCGACGAGCACCTGGTCGTTGCGCGAGCGGCCCGAGTGGATTTTCTTTCCCACATCGCCAAGGCGGCGTGTGAGCATAAGTTCCACTTGTGAGTGCACATCTTCAATTCCGTCTTCGATTACAAAATTACCGGCCTCCACCTCGGCGTGGATTTCGCGCAGGGCGGCAGTGAGCACTTTCAGCTCATCGGCGGTGAGCAGCCCGATGCTTTCGAGCATAGTGATGTGGGCGAGTGAGCCCAGCACATCGTATTTAGCGAGGTAGAGGTCCATCTCACGGTCGCGCCCCACGGTGTAGGTATCGACGTCGTGATTTACTTCTACTGATTTTTCCCAAAGTTTTGATGCCATAATTACAATTCTTATCAATGTGCAAACTTACACAAAAAAATCCGTATTCCAAAGAAAGGAATACGGATTAAGAGTGATTTAACGGAATATCGCGCTTTTGGAGGCGATATTCTCACCATATTATCGCTAATAGGTTTAATGCAGCTTAACGTGTTACAGCCACCTTGATGCACTCCTTGGCGCCGTCGGTGTAGCGGATTTCAGCCACATAGATTCCGGCGTTGCAAGCATCAAGAGTTACGGCAACGCGGTTACCCGAACCGAAGTTGCAGCCAAGCGAAGCACCTGTGGTGCTGATGAGACGCACGCTTGCGATAGCCTTGTCGGAGGTGATCACGAGGTCGTTGCCCTCGATGGTGGCAGCGGCATTGCGAGCCTTGGCGGCATCGATACCCACCTTAACCGATTTGAGCATATATACAGCCACATTCTTAGTGGGGCAGAGCGGGTCGTTGGTTGCAAACACTACGCGACCCTCATAAGAGCCGTCGAGGAGGTTGTTGCGGTTGAGAGTGACCTTCACGTTGTCGCTTTCGCCCGGAGCGATGTTGAGCGAGTTCTTGTTGATAGAGAGCCAAGAGATTTCGGCAGTGGGAGTGCCGCTCACGTTGGCGCGGACGCAGAAGTTGCTGTCGATACCGAGAGATGCCATCGACCACCAAGTCTCGCCACCAATGTTGCAGAGGTCGCCATATCCGGCAACGGCAGGACCGGCGTCGATACCGATGTGGAATTTGCCCGACTCGAGGTTGTTGAGCTTCACGGCATAGATGATGCTCTTGCCGCTGATTAAGTAAGGCTCATCGAAGAAGATGCGGTTCCATGCGTTAGCCTCGGGAGTGAACTCCTTCTCGGCAACGAGGGTGTAGGTGCCGTCGATTTCCTCATAGATTTGAGCAGCAGCCGAAGCTGTGGGGTCTTGGATGTAGGCATCGATGCAGGCGATGTTCATACCCTTGAGAGCAGCCATGAAGTCGGCAACATAGGACTGGCCGAAGATAGCATATTCAGAGTTACCCACATTCACAGCATCGTAGTGCTCGGTGTCGTATTTGAGCACGTGTGCGATGCTAATATCGTCGTCGTTCTTGATAGCTTTAGTGGCAACGTTGCCCTTGCTGAAAGCACGCAGCATCTTCGCATTGGCAGGAGCCTGGCTGATGGTGCGGTTGTCGTAGATAGCCGGGAGCTCATAAGCAACGGCAACAGAGCTTTCGAGTGCACTTGCACCATCGTTGTTGATGGTGATGTCGAGAGTGGAAGTAGCCGCGTCGTCATCGCTGATAAGCTCGTCGGCGCTGAATACGGCAACAGGAGCATTCTCGGGAGCAACCACGTTGAGGGTGTAGTCCTCGGTCTGTCCGTAGTAGTATTCGCCGTGCGGCTTAAAGAGAGAATAGGTGTAGGTAGAACCGATAACGCGGAGACGCTTCGGACCCGGAGCAACTGAAGTTCCGGCAGGAATAGCCACCTTGATAGGCTCGCCGCGAGTGTAGCCCATAGCCTCGCCGGCACCGTCGAAGCGGCCGTCGCCGTTCCAATCGACCCAAGCACCTACAATGCCGCCGTCGCCGGCAGGATTGAGAGTAGCAGTAAGTTCGATAGTCTCACCTACGGTGATGTCGGTAGAGAGGTTGGTGAAGTCTTCATAACCCTCCTCATTAGGCTCAGATTCGTTGTCGATAGTGCCGATTGTGACGTGAGTGAGCACGTCCTCGGGATAGCTGTATTGGCCGCAGGAATAAGCATATTCTCCGGGCTCAGAGGTTGTGGTGGTGATGGCAGAACTCTTGACGCTGATGCCCTCATCGCCAGGAGTGACGTTGATAACCTTCACTTTGTGCTCACCGGGAGCAGAGAGATCGACGCGGGTTGCGAAGATGTAATCGCGAGAACTGAGAGCCGGCAGAGTGAAGCCGGGGCGCTCGGTAGCAACTACGTTTCCATCCACTTCGAGCTGGAGAGCCACGTCGTTGATGTCGGCAGTACCCACATTGGCAATCGACACACGCACTTGCTCCATGCGGCCGCAGTCGAGCGAGCCGGGAGATACAATGTCGCCTACTTTGAGCGCCTTATTGGCAGAATATTCACCGCTACCGATGAGGCTGAATACGCAAGGCGATGAACCTATCAAGCCATAAGGCTCCATATTGGTGTAACCCCAGCCGAAAGAGCTGTCGGAAGTGAACACAGAGAACCAGCAAGTGGGCACAACACCGTCTTCAGTAGCAGCGCTGAAAGAGAAATATCCGGTTTCGAGTTTCACATCCTCACCAAGTTCGGCAATGAACTCCATGAGCGGGCCCTGGTTGCCCTCATATCCATCGATAACGCCGGTGAAGCGGCCGGTGATAGAAATATTCTTCTGGAAAATACACTCTCCGGGGAGACCGTTTTCATCGACGCGATGGAAAGAAATATCGAAAGTTACGGGATTGGTCATTGCGTAGTTCTCGTCGTAACCGGGGCGGTCGCTGCAATAAATCCAATTATAGTCAACGGCGTCCCAGTAGTTGAACATACCGATTACGCGCACAGCGTTGATCGACTTTGGGCAGCCATTGTAGTACTGGTAGAATTTAGTAGGATTCTCAGGACGACCCTGGTCGGAGCTTTGGAAACCGGTCCAGTTGGCGGTTTCGGAGTTGAATGGACCGCTGAATACCGTACCTTCGGGGTCGGCGAGAAGGTCATCGACTGTTACATCTTTTGGTGTAGATTTCAAGAATCGTGCACTCTGGGCACGCTTTGCGTTGAAGCCGTAGGGGGAAGCACCACGAGGTGCCGGCTCCACAAAAGGCTGAGCAGCGGCAGCACTGAGAGCTACCACGAGAGCCGATAAGCTAAGTAGAATGTGTTTCATAAAAATAAAGAAATACTTTAATTTTGTTTTATTAAAAAAATGATTGTAAATTTTGGCTCCAAAGTTATAGTTTTGCTGAAAAACGGCAAAAAAACTTATATAGACAAATTATAGACAAATTTATATATTGCTCATTTCAAGAATATTGTGTAACTTTGCAGTGTGAATAAATTCTATATAGGCATATTGATTCTATATTTGCTCACCGCGTGCAGCCACGGCGGCGACGACCCTTATTTCTTGTGGAGCAAGATCGACAAGCCATTCGATGAGGCACTGCGAAACCTTGAATATGCCTATGCCAACGATGCGGGGGCTGACACGCTCGACATGCTTACCGAGAATCTCTACACCCTGGCGCTACGTGATTACACCAAGATAAAGTCGGCGCGTGCGGCAATGTTCAGGGCACGCTATTATATAAGTGTAAGCTCCTATGCCGAGGCGTGGAAGACACGCGGTGCGAAGGAACTGGAACGGGCACGCCGCCTCTACGACGACACCACAGCCTATCCCTACGACATGTTTCGCTTGCGCTACCTTGAGGGAAAGTTGCGTCCGCGCTCGCTCGAACAATACTACTTCGACAACGCACGCACGCTGCGCGAGGCACGCCAATTTGGCGACTCGCTGTCTGCAGCCGGGGCGCTCAACAACATAGGCCATGTGAATTTGCATCTGGGCGACTCAATTTCCGCGCTCAACTATTTCAACCTGAGCCGGAAGATATTCCAAGACCTTGGGCTCGAACGATGGGCACGAAAATTGCAAATGTCGCTCGCCCAAGCCAACGAAACGATCAACACCGCTCTCAGCGACAGTCTGCTTGCCGATCTGGAGAATTATGCTGCCTCAAAGCGCGACACGCTGCTGCTCACGATGGTGTTGCACAACCGATATGGCAACCATGGCGAAATAAAATACTTCAAGAAGGCGCTGCCGCTCGTGGCAGGGAAGCCCGATTATGTGAACAATGAGGCACTCTACCGCGGCGTGATTGCCGAAGACATGCTCAACCGTGGCGAGCTCGACTCGGCGGCTATAATGGCTCGCAGTGCCAAGCAAATGGTGACACCTACCATTATCCCCGACTATGCATCCACCATCTATCGCACCTATGCCACTGTGCTCGAAAGACAGGGGAAGCTCGACAGTGCCCTTGTGTATTTCCACCGCGGACAGGCTATCGACGACTCGATAGCTGCAGCAAAGACCGGGCAGGATGCCATAAAGCGCATTGCACAGATGCGCATACGCCAAAGCGAGGAACAGGCATTCAAGGAGAAGATGTTTGAGCGCACACTCTATGCTTCGCTCACTGTTGCCATCTTGTTCCTTGCAATGACGGTGATAGTGATTTTGATTCGCCGCCACAACAATATGCGCATGGCAAAAATCTCAGCCGACTTGCAGCTTGCCCGCAACAAACTGCAGCTTGCCTCGTCGCTTGCTGTGGTGAAGGAAAATGAGAATGCCATCGACACGACAGTGAAGACGATTACCGAAATGATGGACTCGGGGCGTATTCCCACTGCCGATGGCGTGAGAGTGTGCAGCGCACTGCGCACCCAGCTTTCAAACCGCGAAGAGCTTGACACCTTCCAGCAGGTGTATGCCCATGTGCACCCCGATTTTAAGCGCCGTCTGCTTGAAATTGCTCCCAAGCTGCCCATTCGCCAGCAGCGGCTTGCCACCTACATTGCCATGGGTATGGACAATCGGCAGATTGCCCGCGTGATGAACATCACCTACTCGTCGGTGATGACTGCCCGCTACCGTCTTCGCGCCAATCTCAATCTCGACAAGAACGACAGCCTCGAAGCGCTACTCCAGTGGCTTGCCGACGACGATTCGGAGCAATAACACATAGAGAAGCCACTGTGTGGCAAGCGAGTTGTCGTGCAGGGCGCTCGGAGGGGGAATGTAGAAATGGTTAATAAAAATTTTTAGAAAATATTTGTTGGTTAATAAAATATTTGTAACTTTGCAGTGGTGATAACAAAAACTAATCTTACCAATTGAAAATCAATCTTCAACACAGAATAT
>JBJFEF010000369.1:0-3737 GCA_051890435.1 Muribaculaceae bacterium | reverse complement strand
GGTGATAACAAAAACTAATCTTACCAATTGAAAATCAATCTTCAACACAGAATATGAACATGAAAGGGCTTCTATCTTCAATCCTCGGTGTGATAATGCTTATTGCGTCGGTATCGTGCAATCAAGCCATAGATGCCACAGTAGATGTGCTTGTGGTGGGCGGTGGCGCCAGTGGCGTTACGGCAGGCATCCAGGCATCGCGCATGGGCTCTACGGCACTTATCGCCGAGGAAACCCCGTGGCTTGGAGGAATGCTCACTGCTGCCGGCGTGAGTGCTATCGACGGCAATTATAAGCTGCCGGCAGGACTGTGGGGCGAATTTAGAGAGCGCCTTGCGCAACACTATGGCGGACTCGACTCGCTGAAAACCGGATGGGTGAGCAATGTGCTCTTTGAGCCATCGGTGGGCAACGCCATTCTTGGTGTGATGACCGATGCCGAAAGCAACCTCACTGTGTGGCGCGAAACACGCCTCAAGCAGCTCGACCGCAAAGGAGACTCATGGGTTGCCACCTTTGCCACCGACGGCAAACCAGACCGCGTGGTGAAAGCCCGCGTGGTGATTGATGCTACCGAACTTGGCGATGTGGCAAAGCTGTGTGGCGTGAAATATGACATAGGCATGGAGAGCCGCGATGTCACTCACGAAGATGTGGCTCCCGAGCAAGCCAACAATATAGTGCAAGACCTCACCTATGTGGCAATTCTCAAGGACTATCACCGCGACGTGACAATTCCTCGCTCCGAGGGTTACGACAGCACCGAATTTGCCTGCTGCTGTGCCAACAAGCTCTGCATCAACCCCAAAGAGCCCGACCGAGTGTGGAGCAAGGATATGATGATAACCTACGGAAAGCTGCCAAACGGCAAATACATGATCAACTGGCCCATCGAGGGCAACGACTACTATGCGAACCTCATAGAGATGACTCCCGAGGAGCGCGAAAAGGAACTTGAGAAGGCAAAGCACTTCACCATGTGCTTCATCTACTTTATGCAACATGAGCTTGGACTCAACACTCTCGGACTTGCCGATGACGAATTTCCCACTGCCGACAAGCTGCCGTTCATTCCCTATCACCGCGAGTCGCGCCGCACGCATGGAGTGGTGCGCTTCGACCTCAACCACATGACTCACCCCTACGACCAGCCTCAGAAGCTATATCGCACCGCTATTGCAGTGGGCGACTACCCCGTTGACCATCACCACGCCCGCTACAGCGGCGAAGAGAGGCTCCCCAATCTCTATTTCCACCCCGTGCCATCGTTTGGATTGCCACTCGGAACCCTTGTTCCGCAGGATGTGGATGGACTGATTGTGGCAGAGAAGTCGATTTCGGTGTCGAACATAGCCAACGGTGCCACACGCCTACAGCCGGTGGTGATGCAGATAGGTCAGGCAGCCGGAGCACTTGCATCGCTTGCCGCGAAGCATCGGTGTGAGGTGCGCGATGTGCCTGTGCGCGATGTGCAAGACGCCATTCTTGCCGCGGGAGGCTACTTGCAGCCCTATCTTGATGTGGCATCACACGATGTGCGCTTCAAGGCTTATCAGCGTATCGGCTCCACCGGAATATTGAAAGGCTTGGGCAAAAATGAAGGGTGGAGCAACCAGACGTGGCTCCGCGCCGACACACTGCTTCTTGCATCGGAACTTGAAGGGCTGAGCGAAGTGTATCCCCAATGGAAAAACGCCCTTGAAGAAGCCTCGCTCCAAGGGCAGGATGAAATAGCAGGCGATGCCCCTGTGACTGTGAAAGCTGCAATTGACATCATCGCTGCAATATCAAGGATTGAAGCATCGGCGTTGACCGAGAGTGCCCGGAAGACGTGGAGCGATTATGGAATGGGAGAGTGGAATCCGGCGCGCAACATCACCCGTGGAGAGTGGGCAGTGCTCCTCGACTGCATCCTCGACCCCTTCCACACACAAGCCGTTGACTTGACCGGAGCTTATGTGTCACCTGAAGCCGAAAAATAGTGCAAAATGCATAAAATCCACATACAAGCGAGATATTTTTAAGAAAATATTTGTGTGATATTAAAAAATAGCGACACAACCTCTTTTGTGGCTTAGGAAGGGGTGGGTGGAAGTTGCATTGCGCGTCAATCATTGCAAAAACTTTGCTATTAATTTGCCATTGCGAGCGGCTTGCAGTAACTTTGCAGCCTGAATTGGGATAGGAGGGGATTTTGTTTTAGGTTTTCAGTTTTTTTGAATTAGAGAGGATGTTAATCAAAGTTCAATCAGTTCCCGGCTTGAGGTGGCTGGGAGAGTTGCACCGCAGCATTGGCGGTGATAGTGTTAAGAGTACGCTTGCGCGTCTTGCAATTCCTATTTTTCTTGAGGTACTGCTCGTGATGATGCTCGGAGCGGTGGATACGTTTATGCTGTCGCGTCACAGCGACGGCAGTGTGGCAGCTGTGGGACTGGTGAACCAGATTGTGATGTTTTGTTTCCTGGTGTTTGAGGTGATAAATCTCGGCACATCGGTGCTTTGCTCGCAATATATCGGAGCCGGGCTTGATGCGAAGGTGGAGAAGGTGGTGGGAGTGTCGCTCATAGTGAATTTGATTCTTGGCTTCGCAATAAGTGCATTCCTCTATTTTGGCGATGCCATGATACTCGGGTGGATGGGGCTTGCGCCTGAGCTGATGCCCGATGGGTCGAGCTACCTGCGCATTGTGGGAGCGTTTGCGTTCTTTCAAGCTCTATCGATGACGCTATCGGCGGCTTTGCGCAGTGCCGACAAGGCGGTATATCCCATGCTTGTGACGCTTGTGATAAACATTCTCAACATTTTTGGCAATTATTCGCTGATTTTCGGCCGCTTCGGATTTCCGGCGCTGGGAGTGAGCGGTGCAGCGATTTCCACTGCCACTTGCCGTGGAGTGGCGATGGTGCTGCTTTTCATTGTGGTGCACAAGAAACTTATTCCGCACTTCCACGCGCGTAATTTCCGTCCGTTCCCGTGGCATGAGCTGAAGAAGCTGATGATGATAGGTCTGCCGTCGGCAGGCGAGCAGGCAAGCTACAGCTCGTCGCAGATTGTTATCACATATTTCATAAATATGCTTGGAGTGGATGCACTTGCCACGCGTACTTATTGTGTGAACATGATAATGTTTGTGTATCTGTTCTGCATCTCGATAGCGCAGGGCGGAGCGATATGCATAGGGCACTATGTGGGGCGTGGACGCACGCGGGCGGCATTCTTGCTGGGCAAGTATGTGATGAAGAAGTCGGTGGGTTACACTCTGTGCTTCTCGGTGCTGCTGGCGCTTGCGGGTCCTTGGATTTTCGGGGTACTCACCGATAATCCCACTATCAGGCATCTGGGCTGTGTGATATTGTGGATAGATGTGGCACTTGAGATAGGCCGACCCATCAATATCTTTGCCACCAATGCGCTGCGTGCTGCAGGCGACGTCAACTATCCCTTCTATGTGGGCTTGATAGTGATGTGGAGTGTGGCGGTGGTGGGCGGCTACATTGCCGGTGTGTGCGCCGGGCTGGGAATATTGGGAATGTGGACGGCATTTACGCTCGATGAGAACATACGCGGTGCCATCTTCGTGCGACGCTGGTGGAGCTTGAAGTGGAGCACCAAGAGCTTTGTGGAGCGTTGAAGCGCATTTTTGAGCCTACTGGGCAGCATCGTGACTGAAAGCCAAGATTAAATTTTTTTATTTGCTGAAATATTTCGTAAATTTGTGGGAAATTAGAGTTAAGGCA
>JBJFEF010000368.1:0-3623 GCA_051890435.1 Muribaculaceae bacterium | reverse complement strand
CGTCAAAAAGAAAATTGAGATAGGAAAAATCAATAAATCATTAATTAAAAATACAGAAGATTATGTTTAGTTATTTGTGTCCGCAATGCGGAAAAGTGGTGGTGAGTGATAAAGCCACCGGAGATGTGAGATGTGGTGCTTGTGGTTGTCAATTTAATGCACAGTTTGCACAGCAAGCTCAGCAACAGCAGAACTACGGTCCCTATCAGCAGCAACGTGGCGTGTTTGACAACGGACCTTCGGGCAAGAACCGCGGCTTGGCAGGCTTGTTTGCCATACTGCTGGGAACTCTTGGAATCCACTATTTCTATGTGGGCAAGACTACGGCAGGTATCATTTGCCTTATTCTCGGAATCTGCTCGTGTGGACTTATCAATCTGCTCACTCTCATTCAGGGCATATTGATGCTTACGATGACAGAGGAGGAATTTGAGCGTCGCTACGTTTATTCGACTTCGACAATCCCATTCTAAATAATTATTAATCGAAGGTGATTTTACCCCGGTAGTAGTTCTATCGGGGTGTTTTTTTGCGTGTTTAGTTCAGGGGAAATTATATTCCTTCGGGGAAAAACATAGAATTTCGCAAATAATGTGTAAATTTGCAAGAACGGATATAACAGGACTTGAATTATGACTTTTAGAGAATATAGCTTGAATATCGGTGGGCGGTTGGTGGAAATCGACCGGCCGCAGGTGATGTGTATATTGAATGTGACGCCCGACTCTTTCTACAGCGGTAGCCGCTGTGGAGTGGATGAGGCAGTGATACGCCGCCGTGTGCGGCAAATGATTGACGAGGGCGCCGACATGATTGATATTGGCGGCTATTCGTCGCGCCCTGGAGCCGACGATATATCGCCTGAGGAGGAATTTGAGCGGCTGAGCACGGGGCTTGGCATCATCAAGGAGGAGGCGCCCGACGTGATTGTGTCGGTGGATACATTCAGAGCTGATGTTGCACGGCGCTGTGTGGAAGAATGTGGAGCGCACATTATCAACGACATTTCGGGTGGCGACCTCGACAAAAATATGTTTGCCACTGTGGCTGCACTGCATGTGCCATATATATTGATGCACATGCGAGGCACTCCTGCAACGATGACACAGCTCACTGACTATGAATGTGTGACTGCCGACGTGATAAAGGACTTGCAGAAGAAGGCTTGCCGCTTGCGACTTTTGGGCGTGAATGATATAATCATTGACCCGGGATTCGGTTTCTCGAAGACGGTGGAGCAAAATTATGAGATGATGCGCGACCTCGGGGAGTTTATTGCTATGGATTTCCCGGTGTTGGTTGGCATTTCGCGCAAATCGATGATTTACCGCCTGCTTGTGACGTCGCCCGAAGAGGCACTTAACGGAACCACAGTGCTCAACACTATTGCCGCCCTTGCCGGAGCGCACATACTGCGCGTGCACGATGTGAAAGCGGCGGTGGAAGCGGTGAAGATAGTGGCGGCAACCACCGGAGCATATAAATATTGAAAAAACATTGAAACGGCTATGGAATTTGGATTAAAAGACGCAATCGACATAATATTGGTGGCTACGCTGCTATTCTATGTGTATCGCACGATGAAGGAGTCGGGCACGCTCAACATATTTGTGGGAGTGCTGGCATTCATAGTGGCATGGGTGGTGATTTCGGAGATAATAGGCATGAAGCTGATGGGCACCATCATGGATAAATTCATGAACATAGGCTTGCTGATACTTGTGATAATATTCCAGGACCAGATAAAGCGCTTTCTTGTGGAATTGGGCTCGCACAAGCGATGGCGCTTTGTGAGGAAAATATTCCACCGCGAGGCAAAGAATGAGGAGGACAAGAAGTGGATAATGCCGGTGGTGTATGCGTCGATGAACATGTCGAAAACGAAGACAGGAGCACTGATAGTGATACAGCAGAACATGCTGCTCGACGACTATGAGCGCACCGGCGACATCATAGATGCGAAAATCAATACACGACTGATTGAAAATATATTTTTCAAGAACAGTCCGCTGCACGACGGAGCGATGATAATAGCGGGAATGAGGATAATGTCGGCAGGGTGCATATTGCCTGTGTCGCACGACACTGACCTTCCGCGCCACTTGGGATTGCGCCACCGCTCGGCACTCGGCATTGCACAAGCCACCGATGCCATAGCTGTGGTGGTGAGTGAGGAAACAGGAAGCATATCGCTGGCGCATAAGGGCAATATCTACCTGAAGCTGTCGAGCACAGAGCTTGAGCACCGACTCTCGGAGATAATCACAGCGTGACGACACATGGGGTGAATCATTATTTAGTGATTTGCTCTACTGTGGGTGATTTATAATGACTGATTAATGCCAAAACCATAGAAACATGAAGCGAAACATTTATCTTGCAGCATTGCTGGCGATGATAGTGGCGCCCTGCACTCTTGCCGGCACCGCTGATGCGACAACCGGGGCAACCTATGGAGCGACGGTGACCGAAAAGAAGACGCCCTACGTTCCTACGGAGGAGAACTTGAAGTCGCGGCAGGAATTTCAGGATGCGAAATTCGGCATTTTCCTACACTGGGGACTGTATAGCATGCTTGCTACCGGAGAGTGGACGATGACCAACCGCAACTTGAACTACCGGGAGTATGAAAAACTTGCCGGAGGCTTCTATCCGTCGAAATTCAGCGCACGGGAGTGGGTTAGTGCCATCAAGGCATCGGGGGCGAAGTATATTTGCATCACGTCGCGTCACCACGAGGGTTTCTCGATGTTTCATTCGCGATATACCGACTATAACATAGTGGATGCCACGCCATTCAAGCGCGACATACTGAAGGAACTTGCCGATGAGTGTGCGGCGCAGGGTATCAGACTGCACTTCTACTATTCACACATCGACTGGTGGCGTGAAGATGCAGTGTGGGGGCGTACAGGACGTGGAACGGGCCGCCCAAACCCGAAGGGCGACTGGAAGATCTATTACACCTTCATGAACAATCAACTAACCGAGCTTCTCACCAACTATGGCAAGGTGGGAGCGATATGGTTTGACGGCTGGTGGGATCAGGACGAGAATCCGGGATTTGACTGGGAGCTTCCGGAGCAGTATGCGATGATACACAGGCTTCAGCCCGGCTGCTTGGTGGGCAACAATCACCACCAGACACCATTTGATGGCGAAGACATACAGATATTTGAGCGCGACTTGCCCGGAGAGAACACGGCAGGACTGTCGGGCCAGGCAATAAGCCGATTGCCGCTTGAAACGTGTGAGACAATGAACGGAATGTGGGGTTATAAAATCAACGACCAAGAGTATAAATCGACCAAGAAGCTCATTCATTATCTGGTGAATGCAGCAGGCAAAAATGCGAACTTGCTAATGAACATCGGTCCGCAACCCAACGGCGAGCTGCCGGCAATAGCCGTGGCGCGGCTTCGTGAGATGGGAGAGTGGATGCAGGAGTATGGCGAGACAATATATGGCACCCGCGGCGGCATAGTGGCACCTCACGCATGGGGTGTGACCACGCAGAAGGACAACCGCCTATTTGTGCACATACTCAACCTCACCGACAGCTCGCTGTATCTGCCCATTGGCGACAAGAAAGTGCGCAAGGCATTTGACTACATCACAAAGAA
>JBJFEF010000367.1:0-13303 GCA_051890435.1 Muribaculaceae bacterium | reverse complement strand
GCCAACGAGCCTATCTACGACCTTAGCGGCCGCCGCGTGGAGAACCCCACAAAGGGCTTCTACATTCAGGGCAACAAGAAATTCGTCATTCGCTAAAATATTAACCAATTTTGTCACAAACTAACAAAACAACATACGTCATGAAAAAGGAATATATCAAACCCGATATGGAAATCATTGAGCTTAATTGCCAGAACGAGTTGCTCTCGATGAGTGGCACAAACGACCGAAACACAGGCGATGGCAACGAAGACATCTATTGATAATCACAGTTTTCAATGAAATAGCTCTATACTGCGTCCGGAGGCACTCATCACGCGCTTCCGGGCGCATTATTACAAACAAATAAATTTCAGTATCAAAAAAAATGACCAACTTCCGCTTTCCCGCGTCGATCTGCCACTTTGCGCTGTCGCTATTGATGCTGCTTTCAGGCTCTGTGATGTCAGCGAAGCAACTGTCGTTCGACTTCTACCTCTATCCTACAACAACTACCGTAGAGGTGAAAAACAACCAATTCTATGTGAATAACCAAGCCTTCTTCGTGAAAGGTGCTGCGTGCAACAGCCGTAACAGTGTGTCATCGGGAGAGAACCCCTTCTGGGCTGAAGCTGCTGCTGCCGGAGCAAACACCATCCGCACCTATTCGCCCTACGACCTTGGCAGCACCAAAGACGAAATCTGCACTGCTCTCGGCAAGTTGTATAGCATGAACCTGCACGTGTTGATGGGTGTGAGCATTGCTGCCGAAGCCGATGGATTTGACTATACCAATGCCACTGCTCGCGCCAACCAGATCAGCAGTGTGAAGGCGCAAATCGACCTCTGCAAGGAGCACCCGGCAATCCTCGCCTGGTGCATAGGCAATGAGTGTGACCAGGTGATAGGAACAGGCTCGGTGAACACCAATGTGTGGACCGACATCAATGAGCTTGCCGCCTATGTGAAGAGCGCCGACGGTCGCCCTGTAGCCACTGCCATCACCGGAATATGGAGCAACCGCACCACTGTTGCCGACATCAAGGCAAATGCCCCAAATCTCGACTTCCTCTGCGTCAACAACTATGAGGGTGCCGTGGAGTCGCTTCACTCGCAGTGGAGCAAAAGCGGAATTGGCATTCCCTATATCATCTCTGAATTTGGCCCGCGTGGCACATGGGACTCTGCCGTAACCGCCAACGACTATGGCTGCCTATTTGAGCCTTCATCGGGCGAGAAGGCAGCATCTTATCGCACAATCTACCAGAACTGCATCGCAACGCACAGCACCGACGGCTGTGCAGGCTCGTGCGTATTCCTTTGGGGCTATCAGACGCACGGTGCAGTGCAGACGTGGTACACAATGTTTGACCATTACAGTGGCTATGCACTCCCGGCTGTAGATGTGATGCGCGAAATGTGGAGCGGCACAGCCGATGCCGACCGCTGCCCGGTGATTGCATCAGCCGCCGACCTGAAAATCGACGGAGCTACCACAGGTGCAACAATCACCCTTAACAGTGCTTCCACGCACACAGCTACCGTTGTGGCTTCTGACCCCGACGGAGATGCCATTACCTACGAGTGGCGCATCGTCAGAGATGAAACTCTCTATGGCAAGCCAATCACCGGCTCGCTCATAGGCACTACAGCCACCGGCTCACTCACATTCACTGCTCCGGGCACTAAGGGCAACTATCGCCTCATTGTATATGCCCGCGACGAGGCACACGGTAAGACGGCTTGCGCCTCGCTGCCATTTACAGTGCCGTCGGGAATTGGCGTTTCAGACGGGCTACCCTCCGACGGTAACACCGATGTGCATTTTGCACCTGCGATACGACCAAAATCGACCAACCTGCATACCCCAGGCTCAAAGGGAATTATTCTCAACTACTCTGAGAACTTGATTTCAGCCCCCGATACCGATGGCGGCAAGCATCTTTTTGAATATATGACCACCAACGGCATTGATGCTTATATGGGCGAATGGAGCGATGCTCTGCAGCTTGGCAACACATCGACCGTGCATGGCTCGGCATATATCACACTGGGCAGCACCCTTGCAGGTGTGTCGAGAATCGACATAACAGCAAGTGTGTATAATGCAAACGCAATTATGAAGGTGGGAATGGGCAAGCGCAATGCCTCCAACGGAGAATTTGACTTTACCAACACCTTCCAGTGTACGGCGATAGATGGCGAGAACTGCTCCTACGTTACGCCAAGCCTTACTACGGGCTATAGGACATATACCTTCACCCCGACATCGGGCACTGCCGACGGTCAAATAGTGATAAAGGACTACAGCGGGGAGAAAAACTATCTGCGCATCAAGGCTATCACCATCACCTACACCAGTGGCGTAGAGGTGATGAAGCCCGTGGCGTGCAATATTGCCGCCTGGATGGAAGCCGATAATGAGTGGAGCCGTTATGCCTCCTTCAGCTCAGAGCGCGATATGGTAATCAGCAGCGCTAATTCTGTAGTGGGTACAGTGCGCGTGGCTGATGGCAAGGCGCAATTCCTTGCACTTCCGGTTGCCGACTATGCTGTAACCGCAGCCAATGCAGCCAATGCCACCATAACCGGCTATTATATTCCAGCCAACACCGGAGTGGTGGTGCGCACACATAGCGGCGAGAGCTGCATAGCCGGATATTTTCCTACAGCTCACACTGAAGCTAAAGTATATCCGCAAAATAATCTCGTGGCAGTGGCAAATACCGAAACCATATCGGCTGAGACAGGACATTCAGTCTATCGTCTTACCTACGACAATGCAAACTCCACCTCAAATGCAGGATTCTATCGCAGCAACAGCTTCGTAGCCGAGACAGGCACTGCCTATCTTGATGTTGCAGGCAACGATGCTGCACCGGCTTATACCATTGCCGACTTCGACATGATAAACAGCGGCATTCAGTCGCTTGTGGCAGTTGCCGATGATGGATCGGATTATTACTATGCCACATTCAGCAATCTCGACAGCGATATGGAGCTAATTGCCGACTACGGGGCTTCGCTCGTGCTCTACGACGTGAAAGTAGAAGACAGCGCACTCACACTTACTCCACGTGCCGACTGCAAAGTGGCGCAAGGCGAGGGAGTGCTACTCAGATCGAGTGCCGAAGCGTTTACGGCAATCCCTATCAGCGGTGAGAACCTTGTGGCTGCCACAGCGGCTGTGACCGACCTCGTAGCTACTCCGGCAACACCACAGACCGTCACCGCACCTTCGGGATTCCGCCTCTATCGTCTTGCCTACGACAACAAGACCTCACGCACCGGACTTGGCTTCTACTGGGGCAACAACGACGGCTCACAGATTGCTGCACAACCCGGCAAGGCATATCTGCAAGTGGCTGTTGCAAGCGGAGCTGCACAGGTAAAGGGATTCCGCCTTGGTGATGCAAGTACACTCCACATTGAGGGCGTTTCCATCGACAATGACACCAATGATGCCGATGGCACCATCTACGACCTCAGTGGTCGCCGCGTAGAAAACCCAGCGCCAGGCTTCTACATTCAGGGTGGTAAAAAAATGATTATTCGCAAATAAGATGTGCTACCGGTGTGCGCATCTACTGCGGGTAGTGTTTCACTTAGTGTGTCTGAGGTGAGTTCACTCAAGTCTTTAAATCTCAGATGGCGATGCAAATTTAATTATTAACTCTCATTATTTCATTGTTCTATTAAAAGAACATTAAATACACTTTAACCAATTTTTCCTCTTCCCCACATACCCCTGCCAATGTGCCTCAATTCATTATTTTTCTGACCTTTTGCTTGCGCAGTAAAATATTTATGTTTATTTTTGTGTATAACTAAATACCAATTCTTCGTTATGCTCCTATATCCCGATAGATGGCTTGAACTGCCCGACGGCAGACGCTACCAAGGCGAAACTCTCGAGAACTCCTGCACACCTCATGGCTTAGGTATAATCACTCTGGGCGACGACCATCACTTCTATGTCGGTGAGTTCGCCCACGGCAAGCGCCACGGCCGCGGCTTCACCCTCACTCACAAGCAGTGGAAAGCAGTGGAGCCGGTGTGGGTGAAAGGCACCTACGAGGAGATTATGGCTACCGCCCGGTTCGACTCCTGCGGCAGGGTGATTCACTGCGACAACGTGGGCCATTACGAGAACCAAACCGTGCATCACGAGCAGTGGATTAAAGAGTGCGACGGACTCTGGGACGATGACAACTTCAACCAGCCTTCCGACCCCGATGCGCTGAAACGCGCCCCATGGAAGTGGGCTATGACACAATATGATTGCAATCAATATGGCAATCCCGAAACCGATTTCCGCAATGCATTCACCAACCATATCGCCGATGCAAAGCCCGATGGCGGATATTCGTTCAACGGCAGTGCCTACGTCACCGTCTTCGACGAGAATCATCTGCTTTTCTGCGACTGTCGAGGTCACGTATTCACACTTGGTATCGACCAATCGCATAGCTACACCGTTGGTGACGAATGTCACAACTTCCACCTCTCCCTCGACGAGCCACGCTACAATCAGCTTTTTGAAAGCGCAAAATTCGATGAGCTGATTCACGATGTCTTTACATTCTCACCAATTATGTCGCAGAAGGCGGCAAAATACTTCATGCGTATTTTCTATCTGCGAAGCACCGCATTTATGGTGTCCGACGAGTCAATCGCTTTGATTAAGCAGGCTGCCGATGCAGGCAACCGCTATGCACAGTTTGCCTATGGCCGCTACCACATTCTGAAGGAGGTTGACGAAAATTCAGGCACAATATCCCTGAAGTATTTCCAGATGGCACAAGAGCAAGGGCTCTACGATGCCACAGCAGCCATCTCACAAGCGTGCGACAATGGCGACATGGGCATGGTAGATCGCTCAAAGGCACAGCAACTTCTCCTCGAAGCCCTGGAGCACGAAAGCGACTTTGCTGCCGTAATCCGGTTGAAGCATCTGCTTTTCGGTCACCACGGCAGCCACCCTCAACCACAGCTTGCCCTTGAAATAGCCCGAAGTCTTCGCGACCGCGATGCCAAGTTGGGCACTCCATCGGGCATTTGGATCTTCTATTACGCCATAGCTTTAAGCGATCTCGACAAGAAAGATGATGCAAGGCACTATTTCGCCCACGCTGCACGCATGGGCGTCGTCGATGCGTGGTACGATCTTGCCTTGTCGGAATGCAAATTTGATGACAACGGCAACCTCATCAACGCTGAGACATTCAAAAAAGCTCTCAATGAGGGAATCAACCATCACAGCTCCGATTGCCTCACTATGCTTGCTTCCATCAGATATGACGAATTTCCTAATCTTAGCGATGTGGAGCGCACCGATGAATGTGCCGCCGAAATCATCAGCATGTTTGAGAAGTCCTATTCGTGGGGCGATGCATGTGCCGCGCTCATGCTTGGCAACATTTTCTACTATGGAGATGTAACTCAAGAGGAAAACAACAAAACTGCATTTTCCTGGTATGCAAAGGCTGCCCTTTGGGATAACACTGAGGCCTACGAGAAAATGTACGGCATGGTGCGCGACCACTACATCGACGCCGACCAAAGTTTCTCCGACCACCTCGCACTCAACGGCACCCGACTCGGCTCAAAAAAGCTCCTCGCCGAAACAGTAATGGCTTATACCTATGGCCGCCTCACCGAATTTGCCGCCGAGATTGAGCAATACTACTGCCCCATCTTCGATTCCGACGACTTCACCATCGACGACCCCTACAATGATGATGACAACGACACCCCCGAACCACCCGACGACGATGGTCGCTTCGATGCCTGGGCTTAATTGCTATCATTCCTCCGCAGAAAAAACATTTCTTTATAATGCCGGTGTAAAATCTCGCGGATTATATGTACATTTGTATAAGATAGGTGGCATCTCATCAAAATCAATCAAGCAAGCTTGTTGCTTTTGATTTCGATTTGCACTATCTTTGCAGTTTGAAACAATGCAACGATAGCTATGGCTGAAAATGACATTATAGTGAAGGGCGCCCGCATCAATAACCTCAAGAATATCGACGTGGCTATTCCTCGCAACAAGTTTGTGGTAATCACAGGTCTCTCCGGCTCGGGTAAATCATCTCTTGCCTTCGACACGCTCTATGCCGAAGGTCAACGTCGGTATGTAGAGAGTCTCTCGTCCTACGCCCGCCAATTCCTCGGCAAAATGGCGAAGCCCGAGTGTGACTTCATGAAGGGTCTGCCCCCGGCAATCGCCATTGAGCAAAAGGTGAACACCCGCAACTCACGCAGCACCGTAGGCACCTCCACCGAAATCTACGACTACTTGCGCATGCTCTTCGCTCGCGTAGGCAAGACGTATTCCCCGATTTCGGGCGAAGTGGTAAAGCGCCACACCCCCGAGGATGTTCTCGAAGCCATTCACTCCTATCCAGCCGGCACCCGGCTCGCTATCCTCACACGCATTGTCCTGCCCGAAGGCCGCTCTCTCTCTCAGCACCTCGATGTGCTCTCCAAGGAGGGATTCTCTCGCCTCGAAAATGACGGCTCTTTCTTGCAGATTGCCGACGTTATCGCCGACAAGAAAGCCCAAACTGCATCCTACAACCTCCTTATCGACCGACTCGCCGTGAGCGACACGCCCGACGATGATGGCCGCATTTTCGACTCCATCGAGACTGCCTTCTTCGAGGGTCACGACGAGTGCTTACTCAAGTTGTGGACTCCCGACGGAATCCAAGAGTTGCACTTCTCCAAGCGTTTTGAGGCAGATGGCATAGAGTTCAAGGAGCCCACCGACCTGATGTTTAATTTCAATAATCCCATCGGTGCCTGTCCGCGCTGCGAAGGCTTCGGACGTGTAATCGGAATCGACGAAGACCTCGTCATCCCCGACAAGTCGCTGTCGGTCAACGACGGCGCCGTTTTCTGCTGGCGTGGCGAGAAAATGGGCGAATGGAAACGCGAATTTATACACATCGCCGCTCAAAACGATTTTCCCATCCACAAGCCCTATTTCCAACTCACCGACGAGCAGAAAGACCTCTTGTGGCACGGCAACAAGCAATTCCCCGGAATCGACGGATTCTTCAAGTACATCGAGAGCAAAGCCTACAACATTCAGTATCGCGTGCTCCTCGCCCGCTATCGTGGCAAGACGGTGTGCCCTGAGTGCCGCGGATCCCGATTGAAGCGCGAAGCTTCTTTCGTGAAAATCAACGGCTGCTCCATCACCGACCTGGTGAAGATGCCCATCAAAAAACTCACCGAGTGGTTCAATAGTCTTGAACTGTCGGCTACCGAAGCTAAGGTTGCAAAGCGTCTCCTCGTGGAAATACGCAGCCGCCTCGGCTTCATGAACGAAGTTGGGCTGGGCTATCTCACCCTCGACCGTCTTTCCTCAACCCTCTCGGGCGGCGAAAGCCAGCGCATCAATCTTGCCACCTCACTTGGCAGTAGCCTCGTAGGCTCAATGTATATCCTCGACGAGCCCAGCATCGGGCTTCATTCGCGCGACACCTTCCGCCTCATTAGCGTGCTCAAGTCGCTTCGCGACCTTGGCAACACCGTTATCGTTGTAGAGCACGACGAAGACATCATTCGCAATGCCGATTATCTCATCGACATAGGTCCCGAAGCCGGACGCCACGGCGGCGAAGTCATCTATCAAGGTGATGTAGCAAGCCTCGCTAAAGCCACATCGAGCTACACCTTGCAATATCTCAATGGCGAGCGCGAAATTCCACTGCCTCCATTCCGCCGCAAGTGGACCAACTACATTGAAATCGCCGGTGCTGCCGCCAACAATCTAAAGCAAGTAACCGTGCGCTTCCCTCTCGGTGTGCTCACCGTTGTCACCGGAGTGAGCGGCTCGGGAAAATCCACACTGGTGAAAGACACCCTCTACCGCGCCCTCCTGCGCCACTTCGGCGAAGCTGCCGACAACCCGGGGGTACACAAGTCGATGCGTGGCGACCTTGACTCAATCACCAAGGTGGAATTTGTCGATCAGTCTCCCATCGGGAAATCCACGCGAAGCAATCCCGCCACCTATCTCAAAGCTTTCGACGAGATTCGCCGCCTCTACTCCGAGCAACAGCTCTCGCAGCAGATGGGCTACACCCCCGGATTCTTCTCATTCAATTCCCCCGGCGGACGCTGCGAGGAGTGCAAGGGCGAAGGCACAATCACCATCGAGATGCAATTTATGGCTGATATCACCCTGCAATGCGAGTGTTGCCACGGCAAGCGCTATTCCAAGAGCGCCCTCGAAGTGCTCTATCGCGGTAAAACCATCAGCGACATCCTCGACATGACCGTCAATCAGGCAATCGAGTTCTTCGGCGAGAAAAAAGGCTCTATTGAGAAAAAAATTGTGAGCCGGCTTAAACCTCTGCAAGACGTGGGATTGGGCTACATCAAGCTCGGGCAGTCGTCATCTACCCTCTCGGGCGGTGAAAACCAGCGTGTGAAGCTCGCCTACTACCTCACAGGCGAGAAACACTCCCCCACCCTGTTCATCTTCGACGAGCCTACCACCGGACTCCATTTCCACGACATCAACACGCTGATGAAGTCGTTCAACCAGCTCATCGACAATGGTCACAGCATCATCATCATTGAGCACAACATGGACGTGATAAAATGTGCCGACTACATCATCGACATGGGTCCCGACGGTGGCGATGCCGGCGGCAATGTGGTAGCCACAGGCACCCCCGAGGAAATTGCCTCCTGCCCTGCCAGCATCACCGGCACCTACCTCCGCCCCAAGCTCCATCTGCCCAACAAATAACCCCTCAATAACTGAAAATACCATCTTTTGACGATGCCCACAGCCTCACTTTCATAACTTCTTGGTATTGTGCAGCCTTTCTCACCGAAGTAATTTTGCACTGTAAAATTTTTCAACTTCATCTGAGAAAGCAACACATCAAAAAGTTATGAAAGCAATCTACTCTATTCTATCGGCTATGCTCTTCATTACCCCTCTTGAGGCTCTGCCCCACGAAGCAGGCGACTCTGTGTCGGTGAAGTCTTCGACGGCTTCACGCCTCTCTCTCGGCGGCTATGGAGAAGCTGTGATGACACGCAACTTCTACAGTGATGCCTGGCAGCGCTACACCCGTCCCGAGCAACACGCCGACGACCCGAGTCATGGGCGCTTCGACATTCCCCACATGGTGCTTATGATTGGCTACGACTTCGGCCGCGGCTGGACAATGGGTTCTGAAATCGAATTTGAGCACGGTGGCACCGAGAGTGCTGTGGAAATGGAAGCTGAAGAGACGGGCGAATATGAAAGCGAAATCGAGCGTGGCGGTGAGGTCGCTCTCGAGCAATTCTGGATTCAAAAGAGTTTCAGTCGCGCCCTCAATCTGCGTATGGGTCACATCATCGTTCCTGTGGGTATGACCAACCAACACCACCTCCCCACCGAGTTTTTCACCGTTTATCGCCCCGAAGGCGAAAACACCATCTTCCCTTGCACTTGGCACGAAACCGGTGTGAGCCTGTGGGGACGCACACACAATTGGCGCTACGAGGTGATGTTTCTGCCGGGTCTCGACTCCGACCGATTCGGCTCTGAAGGCTTCATCCACGATGGTGCCGGCAGCCCCTACGAATTTAAGATTGCCAATGCCTACGCCGGAGCTTTCCGTTTGGATAATTTCTCTATCCCCAATCTTCGCATCAGTCTCAGCGGCTACTATGGCAGCAGTTTCAGCAACTCTCTCACCAAAAACAGCAAATACCGTAACTGCCACGGCGAGGTGATGATTGCTGCCTTCGATTTCATGTTCAAGAACCGACACCTTATCGCTCGGGGCAACTTCGATTGGGCTCATCTCAACGATTCCCGCGAAATCACCGAGTTCAACCGCGGCAGCATGTCAACGAGTTCTCCGTCACCAAAAACCGCCGTGGGCTCCGATGCCGTTGCAGCAGGCTTTGAAGCCGGCTACGACATATTCTCGGCTCTCAACAGCCCAAAATTCAAGAATCAGCAACTTTGGATATTCGGCCACTACGAATACTACGACTCCATGGCTAAAGTGGCTACGGGAATTATGGACTACAACTGGTGTGGAAAGCACCGCATAGCATTCGGCTTGAATTACTATCCTCTTCGCGAAATTGCAGTGAAAGCCGAGTTCTCAAAGCGATTCTATCAGCAACCCTACAACAATGAGCCTTCTATCTCGATTGGCATCATCTATGCCGGCTATTTCCTCCATTAAGCAAGAAATAACTTTATCAATTAACAATAAAAAATTATTCTGTCTTATGAAATTCTATTCTATCCTCAAAATGCCTCTTTTGTGCTCGGCAGCCTTCATTATCGCCTCTTGCAGCAGCGAGGGCGACGACCCGGCTTCGCCTCTCAATGAAAAAGAGACTGCGCTCCAGGCTGTCAACGAGCGCTTCGTCGATGCTACCGTGATTCCTATCTACAGCAGCCTCGCCGACAAATCCATCTCTCTGCAAGATGCAATGGCTAATCTGCTAAATGCTCCCTCCGATGCCCGCGTTGCCGAGGCTTGCACCCTGTGGAAGGAGTCGCGCCAATATTGGGAGTGGAGCGAAGCTTTCCTCTTCGGTGCCGCTTCAAAATACTACATCGACCCGCACATCGACACATGGCCTCTCGACGTTACTGCCCTCAACCGCCTTCTCAACAGCAAGGACATGATGGACGACATCGAGAATGTGGTAGGCAACCTCAACTATGGTCTTGTGGGTTTTCATGCAATCGAATATATTATCTTCCGTGATGGTTCCAACCGCCCTGCAGCCGACATCTCTACCGACGAGCTGCGCTACGCTCTTGCCGTAGCACAAGACCTCGCTCTGAGTTGCTGCCGTCTGGAGGCTGCATGGGCAGGATTGGACAATATTTCAGCAACTAAACGCTCCATCATCGAAGATGCCGAAATGGAGCCGGAAGACAACTTCGGCGAGCAAATGCGACTTTGCGGTCAAGCCGGCAGCACTTGGAAATCGATCACTCTTGGCTCCGACCAGATTCTCGAAGGTTGCAAAGACATTGTGGATGAAGTGGGCAACTCAAAAATCGGAAAGCCTCACACCGGTGAAGACGAAAGCTACATCGAGTCGCCTCACGCCTACAATTCAATCCAAGACTTTATCGACAACATCGAGAGCGTGCGCTATGCCTATTTTGGTGGTTTCGGTGCCACTTCTGCTCACAAGAACTCGGTGAGTGCCTACATTCGCTCTATCGACCCGGCTGCCGACGAGGCTGTCATCAAAGCTATCGACGATTGCATCTCTGCTATCGACGCTATGCCGCGTCCGTTTGTGAAAAATTACAAAGCTACTGAAGTCACTGCCGCTATGAATGCCTGTGACGCCCTCAACGAGGCTCTCACCGCTGCTCAAAAGACACTGTACAAATAAATCATAATCTCTTACAATCTCGCAATGCCGGCAAGTGGCTCCTCGCTTGCCTGGCATTGCTAATTATCAATTTATTTTTTGACATCATGAACCACAAATTTATTTCGATATTTCTATGTGTCGCTGCACTATCTGCCTGCAGCGACAACAATCCCGGCACCGAACCTGCCGATGAGCCTACCGAACTCGCCGATGAATGGTATTCGGGCGGAAAACTCGGCACTGTATTCAACGAAACTTCCTATGCCTATGAGCAGCCTACTCCCGCTATCGAAAATGCAGGCCTCACACAGGCTTTCAAGCATGGCGAACAGCAATTTGAGCGCGATTTCAACGAAAACACCGGCGGCGCCTTCACCGGGCTCGGACCGCTAATGGTGCGTCGCGGCTGTCTATACTGCCACCCTAATTACGGGCACGGCAAGCGCCAAACCGAATATCGCGCCAACACCATGGGCAACGGCTATCTCCTCGTCATCACCGACGAAAACGACAATTATCTAAGCTCACTCACCGGTATGCCTCAAACTCTCGCCGTTGCGCCATTCAAAGCCCCTGTCGATGAAACGAAGATCAAAATCGAGTGGAAACAGTACACCGACGAGTGGGGTAACCGTTTCCCCGACGGTGAGTCCTACAGCCTCATCTATCCCGAAGTGTCGATTCCCCGGGATGCCTATTATGTGCCTCTCGAAGTCACTCTCAACGGTGTCACCTCCGAGGTGCCTCACAGCAATGTGAAGGTGCGCCTCGAATCAACCATCGGCATATATGGCACCGGCTTGCTCGATGCCATTGATGACGACGACCTGAAAGCACAGTATGCCGCCGAAGAAGCTGCTGGTGTGAAGCTCAATCCCGGCATCTTCGCTAATGGCAATTGGGTGAAGACCTACGGCAAAACCAACCACCCTCTGCGCTTCACCTATGCCCTCTCCCGTGGCCCGCTACAAGACGCTGCAGGCGCCAATGCCATCTGGAACATCACCAATGTCACTCGCAGCGACCGTCGTTACCACTACATGACTGCTACCTACGCAAAAACGGCATCAAAAGACCCCGAAGTGCAAGCCGAATTCTACAACTATTTCCCCGAACGCAAAACCGACCAAGGCGTTGAAGCCGACATCTACAACTATCTCATGTCGCGCGACCTTGATGTGGAAATGAGCGATGACGACTACATCAACTTCATGGTTTGGCACCGCGGACTTGCCGTTCCTGCTGCCCGCGACCTCGACGATGCCGATGTGCAGCGCGGAAAGCAGCTTTTCACCGAGATTGGTTGTGCCTATTGCCACCGCCCGTCGTGGACCACCGGCGAAGACCGTTTCACCGACCCCAACGGTCTCTTTGCCGATGCCGACGCCCGGTTGCCGCGTTACCCTTATCAAAAGATTTGGCCCTACACCGACATGGTGCAGCATCGCCTCAACATGAAAAACGACATCCGCACCGGTTGGTGCCGCACAACACCTCTGTGGGGTCGCGGTCTAAGCGAACTCATAAATGGCGGTGTCGATCGTCTGCACGACTGCCGCGCCCGCACTGTGATTGAGTCAATCATGTGGCACGGCGACGCTCAAAGCGATGCCCGTGGCTCAATTGAGAAATTCCGTGTTCTCTCCAAGTCCGACCGCGATGCCATTGTTCGTTTCATCAACTCAATATAATCGCAAATGACGCTGCGTATTCTCATCAAACGCCCGGCGACCCTGCTCATCCACATCGCTTTTGCTGTGATAGTGGTGGGTGGGGTCGTCACTTGGCTCACAAGTCGGCAAGGCTCTATCACTGTGGGGAAAGTGGCGGCAACCGACTGTCTCTCCCTCAATTCGGGTGACTCTATAAATCTCCCATTTGCCGTGAAGCTTTCACACTTCGAGGTGGTCAACTATCCCGGCACCGATTCTCCTATGGACTA
>JBJFEF010000366.1:0-3633 GCA_051890435.1 Muribaculaceae bacterium | reverse complement strand
GAGCTGCGTGAGGTATTCAAGAAGCAGACCGGTGGTCGCGGTAAGTTTGCCGATATCATCGTACGCGTGGAGCCTGTAGATGAGGGCTTCGAGGGCAACCTTCAGTTTGTAGATGAGGTGAAGGGTGGTAACATTCCTAAGGAGTTTATCCCGTCGATCCAGAAGGGATTCGCCACTGCAATGAAGAATGGTGTACTTGCCGGCTTCCCGGTAGAGCACTTGAAGGTGACCGTAATTGATGGTTCGTTCCACCCGGTTGACTCCGACCAGCTTTCGTTTGAGCTTTGTGCCATCCAGGCATTCAAGAAGGCATCGGAGCAGGCCCGCCCCGTACTCCTTGAGCCTATCATGAAGGTAGAGGTGGTAACACCTGAGGAGAGCATGGGTGATGTGATTGGTGACCTCAACAAGCGTCGCGGTCAGGTAGAAGGTATGGAGTCGAGCCGCAGTGGTGCACGCATCGTGAAGGCAAAGGCGCCTCTTGCTGAGATGTTCGGTTATGTGACAGCGTTGCGTACGATTACCTCGGGACGTGCCACTTCTACAATGTCGTTCTCGCACTATTCAGAGGTGAGCACCTCGATTGCCAAGGCCGTACTCACAGAGTGCCAGGGACGTGTGGATTTATTGAAGTAATAGGAAAAAAGTAATCATTAAAAAATATGAGCCAAAAAATCAGAATCAAATTAAAATCTTACGATCACAACTTGGTTGACAAGTCGGCTGAGAAGATTGTTAAGACTGTGAAGGCTACAGGTGCAGTGGTAAGTGGACCGATTCCACTTCCCACTCACAAAAGAATCTTCACTGTGAACCGCTCGACCTTCGTAAACAAGAAGTCGCGCGAGCAATTCCAACTTTCGTCGTTCAAGCGCCTTATCGACATCTACAGCTCAACAGCAAAGACAGTGGATGCCTTGATGAAGCTTGAGCTTCCGAGCGGAGTAGCAGTAGAGATCAAGGTGTGATAAACCGTGCCTGATAGACTTTAGAGAAATAAACAAAGTGATCAAAAAGAACAAATTTAAAAATTAAAGAGAAATGCCAGGATTATTAGGAAAGAAAATCGGAATGACATCCGTATTCAGTGCCGACGGTAAGAATACACCGTGCACTGTTATCGAAGTAGGTCCTTGTGTAGTTACTCAAGTGAAAACAGTGGAGACCGATGGCTATGCAGCGCTTCAGCTTGGCTTCGTAGAGAAGAAGGAGAAGCACACCACAAAGCCCGAGGCCGGACACTTCAAGAAAGCAGGAGTAGCTCCGCAAAGATACTTGGCCGAGTTCAAAGACTTTGACGGCGAATACAAGCTGGGCGACACTATCAAGGTAGATGCACTGTTTGCCGACGAGGATTTCGTAGATGTAATCGGAATCTCGAAGGGACATGGCTACCAGGGCGTAGTGAAGCGTCATGGATTCGGTGGTGTAGGACAATCAACACACGGACAGGACGACCGCTTGCGCGCGCCGGGTTCTATTGGCGCATGTTCATATCCTGCCAAGGTGTTCAAGGGAATGCGCATGGCAGGTCACATGGGAAGTGACCGCGTGACTGTTGAGAATCTTCGTGTTATCAAGGTGTTGCCGGAGAACAACCTTCTCCTCGTGAAGGGTTCGATTCCGGGAGCAAAAAATTCAATCGTTCAAATCATTAAGTAATGGAATTAGCAGTATATAATATAAAAGGAGAAGACACCGGCAAGAAGGTGACCCTCAATGATGCAGTATTTGCTATTGAGAATGTGAACGAGCACGTAGTATATCTCGACGTAAAGCAATTCCTTGCTAACCAGCGTCAGGGTACACACAAGTCGAAAGAGAGAAGCGAGGTATCGGGAAGTACACGCAAGCTTGGCCGCCAGAAAGGTGGAGGTGGTGCCCGTCGTGGTGACATCAACTCGCCGGTATTGGTAGGTGGAGGTCGTGTGTTCGGTCCGCGTCCACGCAACTATAGCTTCAAGATCAACAAGAAAATGAAGGATCTTGCGCGCAAGTCGGCACTTACTTCAAAGGCAGCCGAGGGACAGATTATCGTGGTGGAAGACTTCACATTTGAGACTCCTAAGACTAAAGAATTCATAAAGTTTGCTAATAATCTTAAAATTGCAGACAAGAAATCGCTTTTGGTTTTAGCAGGTCAAAATAAAAACGTATATTTGTCGGCTCGAAATATTCAGAACGTGAATATCATGACTGCCTCGCAGCTCAACACTTATTCAATCCTTAACAACAAGGTGATAGTGATGGCTGAGAGCGCAGTTGAAGTTGTGAATAATTTTTAATGAAAAAGGAGGACTAAGAATATGGATATAATGATTAAACCCGTAGTAACAGAGAAGGCTAACGCAGTGAGCGAGAAGCTTAACCGTTATACATTCAAGGTTTCTCCGAGTGCCAACAAGTTCCAGATCAAGTCGCTCGTAGAGGATCTCTATGGAGTGAAGGTTACTTCGGTAAACACGATGAACTATGATGGCAAGCGCAAGTCGCGCTACACCAAGTCGGGCATAATCAACGGCAAGGTGGCAGCTTTCAAGAAGGCAGTAGTGACACTTGCAGAAGGCGAAACTATAAACTTTTATAGCAATATTTAAATAAGAAATGGCAGTAAGAAAATTGAAGCCCACAACACCGGGGCAAAGACACAAGATTATTGGTGTATTTGATAATATCACTGCACGTACACCAGAGAAATCTCTTACAGTCGGCAAGAAGTCAACCGGCGGCCGCAACAACGAGGGACACCGCACAATGCGTTACCTCGGCGGTGGTCACAAGCGCAAATATCGCTTCATCGACTTTAAGAGAACGAAGGACGGTGTGCCAGCTGTAGTAAAATCAATCGAGTACGATCCTAACCGTTCGGCCCGTATCGCACTTCTTTACTACAAGGATGGCGCTAAGGCTTACATTATCGCACCCAACGGACTTGAAGTTGGCTCTACAGTAGTTAGCGGACCAGATGTAGCACCTGAAGTAGGTAACGCACTTCCGCTTAGCAAGATACCTGTTGGTACTTTAATTCACAACATTGAGCTACGTCCGGGACAGGGCGCCTTTATGGCACGCTCGGCCGGCACCTTTGCTCAGTTGACTTCGAGAGAAGGAGAATATGCTATTGTCAAATTACCTTCGGGAGAGACTCGCAAGATACTTGCAGCATGCAAGGCAACAGTGGGAGTTGTAGGAAACAGCGACCACGCACTCGAGCGCTCGGGTAAGGCAGGACGCTCACGTTGGCTTGGACGTCGCCCACACAACCGTGGTGTAGTAATGAACCCGGTTGATCACCCCATGGGTGGTGGTGAAGGTCGCCAGTCGGGAGGACATCCACGTTCGCGCAAGGGCTTGTACGCTAAGGGCTTGAAGACACGTCGTCCGAAGAAGCAGTCTTCAAAGTATATAATTGAAAGAAGAAAGAAGTAATTTGATTAATTGCAAATAAAACTATGAGTCGATCATTAAAAAAAGGCCCATATATCAGTGTAAAGCTGGAAAAGAAGGTCGCCGCAATGGAAGAGAGCGGAAAGAAGTCGGTGATTAAGACATGGTCGCGTGCATCGATGATTTCTCCCGACTTTGTAGGACACACTTTCGCAGTTCACAATGGTAATAAGTTCATTCCCGTGT
>JBJFEF010000365.1:0-3643 GCA_051890435.1 Muribaculaceae bacterium | reverse complement strand
TTTATTCGTTTTTTTCACTGTTTTTTTTAACTTGACGTCAAATTCTATATATGGCAAACATACTAAATATTGAAACTTCTACCGATGTGTGCTCCGTTGCTCTCACTTGCGATGGCGAAGTGCTCGAGCATCACGAGAATTACGAAGGGCAGAATCACGCACAAGTGCTCAGCTCGTTTATTGAGAGCGTTATGAAATATGCCACATCGCGCGAAATAAAGCTCGATGCCGTAGCCGTCAGCCTCGGACCGGGATCCTACACCGGATTGCGAATCGGTCTCTCTGAGGCCAAAGGCTTGTGCTTCGGTCTCAACGTGCCTCTGATTGGCATCAACACGCTGAAGCTCCTCACCGTCGAAGTAATGTTCCGACACTTCTTCGAAGAGGAAATATTCTTTGCTCCAATGATCGACGCTCGCCGCAAAGAGGTATATACTGCCGTTTTCGACAACGCCCTCCGTGAAGTGATGCCTGCACAGCCTCTTATCCTCGACGAAAACTCTTATGCCGAGTTTCTCGCCACACACAAGGTGGCATTCTTCGGCAACGGTTCCGACAAGGCTCGCGACATCATCAAGCACCCCAACGCATTGTTCTTCGAGGGTGTGAAGCCTGTGGCTCTCACCATGCTCGCACTTGCCGAAAAAGCCGTGCGCGAAAACGACTACATCGATGTGGCTTATTCCACTCCTCTTTATCTCAAAGAGTATCAAACCACAGTGCCCAAGAGCAAAATCTAAGGCACTCTATTCGCAATATTCACCACAATATTTTTTTTAACCGACACTCACAAAGCACTACAACACATGAATTTTGCAAAAAACATATTGCTGCTTTTCCTCTCACCTGCCGATGCTTGGGATAGCATAAAGAAATATAGCGTACCTTCAGGATTGATGCTCTCTAAGGTGCTCTATCCGCTGCTTGCAGTGGTGGCTGTTACTGCATTTGCCGAAATGTTCTATCGCGAAGAAGCCTCTCTGGCATACTGCATCCAGAAAGCCATTATCGACTTCGCAAAGTTCTTCTTTGCCTACCACATCTGCAGCTACATTCTAACAGGTTTCTTCGACCGTATTGTCAACAACAAAGAAACAGCCAACCGTGTAAACGTTGCAATAATCTACAATTTCACTATCCTGATTATCCTCAACATCATCAACAATCTATTGCCTACACCTTGGCTATTCATCAACATTTTCTATCTTTATGTGTTTATCACTTGTCACAAAGCGGCTGAATTCCTCGGTGTGAAGAGCAACGATATTTTCCTCTATCTCCTGGCAGGTCTATCCATTATCGTTCCTTTCTTCATTGGATATTTGCTCAATATTTCTCTATCTTTTACTCATGCCGTAGCATGACTCGCTCTATAATTTACAATAAACTAATATGGCACAAAACAACATCAACATAAAAAACCGTCGCGCCACTTTCGACTACGAAATCAGCGACACTTTCACTGCCGGTATCGTGCTCACCGGCACCGAAATCAAATCGATTCGCCTCGGTAAAGCGGGGCTGACCGACACATTCTGCTTCATCAACAATGGTGAAGTGTGGGTGAAAAACATGTATATTGCCGAATATGAATTCGGCTCCTACAACAACCACGTAGCTCGTCGCGACCGAAAGCTCCTCCTCAACCGCAAGGAGATTGCAACGCTACAGAAATTCAGCCAGCAAAGCGGATTCACCATTGTGCCCTTGCGCGTGTTTATCAACGACCGCGGACTCGCAAAAATGGTCATCGGTATCGGTCGAGGCAAAAAATCATTCGATAAGCGTCAATCAATCAAAGAACGCGAAGACAAGCGCATAATGGACCGCATGATGAAAAAATAGCTCATGCCTATGCCTTGTGGCACACTATCACCACCAGTGAGCCATCGGCAAGCGTGGTTCCAATCAGATACTTATCACCACCGTCTGACAACTTCAGACGGTTTTTTAATTGCTCTGCCGTGAGCTTGAAGTTGCGCACACTCACATTCATGCGCTTTTCTCCCTTCAATGCAGCCTTCACCACCTTCTCCTTAAACGGAATTACACACTCCACCACAAACACCCTTCCGGGAAAATCATCCCGCAACATATCGGCAGTGAACAAATGCGAGTGTGCAGCAATTTTCTCCACACCATATAGCTCTCCAAGCTCAGCAAACGCGCCCACCTTCATTATCGAAGCATTGGGCTCATACACATATAGCCCCACCTGTGCAGCCATAGCACACTGTCGTCCATGCAATGCAGAGTAGGGGAGCGACAGCTCTTCCCGGCTACCGCCCACGCCAAAATTCACACAGTGTATCTCCACATCGCCACTCCGGCAATCATCTCCGCCATCCACCATCTTCTCACAATTCCCACGCTTCAAATCCACCTTGAAAAATAATTCCTTGCACTCATTCCTTTGCGACACCACCCACACGTCACTTACTCCGGGAACCTCCCTAAGAACCTGTGTAACATCAAGCATCGGCGACGCCTTCACATACAGCACCGGAGCTACCACCGATATCGGCTGAACCAACGTGAGCACATTAGGCTCGCAATCGGCAAGCCCATACACCCGACTTTGGTTGCTTCCACGCCTCGCCGGATCGATAAACACCGCATCAAAGCTACCGGCCGGCTGTCGCTCTATGTAGTCGATTGAATCGCCATGAATAACCTCTATATTGTCGCGAAACCTCCCCATATTATAGCCACTCACAGCAGCCGTCACTTCGTTCATCTCTATCGCCACCACCTGCGAAGCACGCACCGACATATAATAGTCATCAATGCACAGCCCCGCAGTCATGTCGAGCAAACGCCCCACATCACCCACAATCTCTGCATGATATTTGGCTATCTCCTCACATGTGGCTTGCTCAGTCGATAACACCGAAGGAAACAAAAAACTATGCTCGGCATATATTTCGGGCAATTTACGGCGTATGCGCTTGCGGCACTCTATCTGCGTAATGGCAAATTCCACATCAATTTCCACGTCACGCCACCGCTTAAGTCGCAAGCGATTCACATCATCATCCTCATGCTCAGCCACGAAACTGAAAAATTCATCATTAATCCTTGTTATGTCCATGCGTAGTTTTTATTCCTTTTAACCTTGTAAAGGTACTACTTTTTCGCTATATTTGCAAGCACATATACAATTAGTATCAACGATGGCTCGACACAATTTATTAGGACAAATAGGGGAGGATATGGCAGCCGAATACCTCATCAAAAACGGCTACATTGTGCGTGATCGCAACTGGAGACTCAACAAGCTCGAAATCGACATCGTTGCCGAAAAAGGCAACCGAATTGTTATTGTAGAAGTGAAAACCCGCGCCCTCGACACCCAGGTTAATCCTCTCGATGCCGTTACTCCTGCCAAAATGAGGCACATGGTCAACGCTGCCAACGCCTATATGCGCTACAACAAGCTGCCACACGAGGTACAATTCGACCTAATCACAATCGTAGGCGACAACCGCGAAAATGCCCAAATCACTCATCTCGCCGATGCCTTCCGCCCACCGCTCCGAACCTACCGCTAACCTCGTCGCAACCATTCCTCAACACTCCCTGCTCAGAAACTGCCATCATAGCTACGCCTTCGCGCCACCAATCCTCAACACTCCCTCCACAG
>JBJFEF010000364.1:5700-13354 GCA_051890435.1 Muribaculaceae bacterium | reverse complement strand
GTCTCTTTTGAGTTTTGGCTCTCAAAAGTGTCAACTTTTTTCAGTTCAAGTCAATCGTTTTGGAACTGCATGAGGTTGTCGGAGTAGATGCTGAATCCGGCAGTGCAAAAAGCCGAAACTGAATGGAAAATTGCCGACCACAGCGGACTTTCCACATCATTCCACAGAAAATAGGGATAGAGCAGCACAAATCCGAGCAATTCAAATGCCAGTGCAAAATTCACTATGTTGCCAAGCATGCTGTCGGCTTGCATCTTGTCGGGGAATGAAAATTGTGCGTGAAACATTCGAGCTTCGTTCGAGCCAAGGTGTCGTGTCAGGCGGAACATCACATAGGAGGTGAACGTCATATATCCAAGTCCGCCAAGTTGTATCAGCAGCAGAATCACAAGCTGTCCCCAGAAAGTGTATGCCGACGATACATCAACGGTTGATAGCCCCGTAGTGGAGATGGCAGAGACAGCTGAGAACAAGTTGTCGATTATCGAAGTGCCATCGTTGCTGCAAAATGGGAGTGTCAGCAGTAGGGCGCCAATTATAGAGTAAGCTAAATAGCCGATAATGAGCTGCCGCTGCGGATATTCAGTCTTGTAACCAAACGACAGCAAGACAGCAAAATTAAACTTTTTCATATCCAGTTACAAAATAATAAAACCGTGCAAAGATATAACGACATCTGCAATCGGCGGCTCGGTTTCTGGTATAAAAAAGCTTAATGGGGCAATAGTGTGAAAACCCTAAGTTGATATAATGATGCAATTGTTGCCATATTTGCATTTAGATTTACGGAAACATATATCTATTTGCAAAATTTAGCAATATTTCTTCAAAATACCAATAAGTTCCATAGTTTTTGGATGTGGAATGTCGGGAATTTTTGTAATTTTGTGCGAATGAAATGCATATGAAATGAATGAATCACTGAAGAATGGGATTTTGAGGCTGCTGAAGCGCGAAATTGTGCCTGCCACAGGATGCACTGAGCCGGTGGCGGTGGCTCTTGCTGCTGCCCGTGCTCGCGAACTTGCTGCTATCGAAGCTGCCGACATAGAATTAATCGACTGCCGGTTGAGTGCTAATATCATCAAGAATGCTATGGGAGTGGGTATTCCCGGAACGGGGATGATAGGGCTTCCTATTGCTGTGGCATTGGGCGTGACTATGGGGCGCTCTGAGCGTGGCTTGGAGCTGCTGGGGCACGTCAGCCCCAAGGCTCTCGACGATGGCAAGGCTCTCGTGGCACGGGATATTATCAAAGTGTCGCTTGCAGAGGATGCTCCCGACTTGCTTTTCATCGACATCACGGTGCATGGCAAGGGACACACGGGGCGTGCGGTAATTCAGACTTCGCACGAGAATTTTGTGCACGAAGAAGCCGATGGCGTCAATGTGAGTCAAGCCAGAAAGGCGGCACAAGCGTGCGACGATGACGATACTCCCGAGCTTTCTCTCCACACGGTGTGGGAGTTTGCCATGACTACTCCTTTGGAGGAAATCTCGTTTATGCTCGAAACACGCCAGCTCAACAAGGCGGCAGCCGAGTGGGCACTTATGGACCCCTACGGTCATCATGTGGGCCGCACACTCCACAGCGAGCGACAGCGCAAAATCATGGGCGACAGCACCTTCTCTCGCATACTCTCTTACACGTCGGCAGCCTGTGATGCCCGTATGGGCGGGGCTCCGGTGTCGGTGATGAGCAATTCGGGATCGGGCAACCAGGGCATCGCTGCCACTATGCCTGTGGTGGTGTATGCCGAGGAGAATTTTGCCAGCGAGGAGCAGACGATACGCGCCCTCACCCTGAGTCATCTCACTGCCGTGTATATCAAGCTCAGTCTTGGCCGCCTCTCGGCACTCTGTGGCTGCGTGGTGGCTGCTACCGGTTCGTCGGCAGGACTTTGCTACCTCATGGGTGGAGGATATGAGCAGGTGGCTGCAACGGTGAAGAACATGGTGGCAAATCTCACAGGCATGATTTGCGATGGCGCAAAGCCGAGTTGTGCGCTGAAGCTTGCCAGCGGTGTCTCTACTGCCGTGGTTTCGGCAATGGTGGCTATGGAGGGGCAGCAGGTGAGTGCCCTTGAAGGCATTATCGACGATGATGTGGATAAAACCATACAGAACCTTGTGGCGATAGGCCGTGAGGGAATGACACAGACCGACAATATGATTCTGAAAATCATGACGTCGAAATAGCGCTCTATCCCTTCTCTTTTCAACGCAATTAAGATTATCACTATCAGATTATACTGCAATTAAACACTTACCCCTGCCAGGGCTTGATGCTTGTGGCAGGGGTAAGATATTTTTCGGTGGATTGGAATTACAGCAAAATCTGCGGAGCCTACTTCCTGTTTGCGTCAGGCTTCCGGTTCAACCCAGTCGCCGTTAGCCTTGATAAGAGCGATGAGGTGGGGGATAGCCTCCTCCTCGGGAATGTTGCGCTCCACGCACTCCTTGTTCTTGTAGAGGCTGATTTTTCCGGCAGCTGCGCCCACATAGCCATAGTCGGCGTCAGCCATTTCGCCCGGACCGTTCACAATGCAGCCCATGATGCCGATTTTTAGGTGTGAGAGATGCGATGTGGCTTCTTTCACGCGCTTCACGGTAGTCTGCAAGTCGTAGAGCGTTCGTCCGCAGCCGGGGCAAGAGATAAACTCCGTTTTGCTCATGCGCAATCGGCTTGCCTGTAGTATGCCCAGCTCATAGCGCACCACGCGGTCGGCATCGGCAAAAGCGGGAGCAGAGAGCCAAATGCCATCGCTGAAGCCATTGAGGAGCAGCGTGCCGAAGTCGGCTCCGGCTTTCACCTGAAGCCACTCATCGTCGGTGTCGCTGTAAGTGTTCTTGATTACAGCCGGCAGTGTGAGCCCGGCATCGGCGAGAGCATGTAGCAAGGCTTGCTCTCCGGCAGGAATATTGGCATTCGTAGGCTCAACGATGAGCACCGTAGCGGTGTCGCCACGCAGCGGCTCAAGCAGCTTCACATCCACATCGTCGCTCACCACAAGCCACTTGAGCGGAGCAGTGCAAGCACGCAGGGCATCTATCTCGGCAAGAGTGAACAGCGGCGACTCATTGGCTCCACCCTTGTAGCAGGCTTGAGGCACAATGAAGCGGTCGTTGCCACAATTGATAGGACAGCCGTTGGCGGCAAAGAAGAAGTCGGGACGCATTTTGCCGGTGATAGCTTCTGGTGCTACATCGGCAATCACAACGGGTTTCAGCCTATTGCCCACTATGCCTGCCACTTCGTTGGTGACGCGTCGTTGCGGGCACACAGGGTCGTAATCCTTGCTGAAACCGCCCTCAATGGGCTTGTGCCCTGCGCGGGCGGTGATGTAGTCAACCAGCTTTCGTGCCACCGGGATTTCAGCCTCAGGCTCTTCGCTGAGCGACACTCTGATGGTATCGCCAAGTCCCTCGGCAAGCAGGGTGCCAATTCCCACAGCCGACTTGATGCGGCCGTCCTCGCCGTCGCCGGCTTCGGTGACACCAAGGTGAAGCGGGAAGTGCATATCTTCAGCGTCCATGGCACGCACCAGTCGGCGCACGGTTTCCACCATCACCACGGTGTTTGATGCCTTGATCGAAATCACCACATTCATGAAATTTTCAGCCACAAACACGCGCAGAAATTCCATCACGCTCTCCACCATTCCAGCCGGAGTGTCGCCATATCGGCTCATGATGCGGTCGCTGAGCGAACCGTGGTTCACACCCAAGCGCACTGCAGTGTGATGCTCGCGGCACAGCGCAATGAAGGGCACAAGGGCATCGTGAATGCGCTCAAGCTCCTGGCTATATTCAGCATCGGTGTAGGAGAGTTTCTTGAATGTGCGGGCAGCATCCACGAAGTTGCCCGGATTGATTCGCACCTTGTCGGTCTTTTGTGCAGCTTCGAAGGCAGCTTTGGGGTTGAAGTGAATGTCGGCAACGAGCGGCACCGTGTAGCCTTGGGCACGCAATCGGCTGCGAATTTCACCAATGTTGTCGGCCTCGCGCACACCTTGTGCAGTGAGGCGCACATAGTCGGCACCGGCATCGGCGATGCGGCAGCATTGAGCCACGCTTGCATCGATGTCGTTGGTTGAAGTGTTGGTCATCGACTGCACGCGAATGGGATAATCAGAGCCCAGAGGCGTGTCGCCGATAGCGACTGATATCGTCGTGCGACGCTTGTAGTTCATCATCAATTTGTTTTATAAGTGTATTTGATTTCGCTTAGTTGCTCATTGGCTTTGGCAATTTTCTGAGCCAAGCCTGCTTTGTAGTCTTCGAAGCGCTTAGCAATGACCTCGTCGGAGAGTGCGAGCAGCTGCATTGCAAGAATGGCGCCATTGAGCGAGGCATTGATACCCACCGTAGCCACAGGGATTCCCGGCGGCATTTGCACGATTGCAAGCAGGGCGTCGAGTCCCTCGATGGTCGATTTGATGGGCACACCAATCACAGGCAGGGGAGTCATTGCCGCAATCACGCCGGGGAGGTGTGCTGCCATACCGGCAGCTGCGATAATCACCTTGATGCCACGCCCCTTTGCGCCGTGTGCAAACTCTTCGACCTCGGTAGGAGTGCGGTGAGCCGAAAGGGCATTCACCTCAAACGGAATTTCCATCTCGTCGAGAAACTTCAATGCTTTCTCCATGATGGGCAGGTCGCTTGTGCTGCCCATAATCACACTTACTATTGGTTTCATTCTCAATCTATCTTTTTATTTCGGTTATTTTTCTTGATATATTATAAAAAAGCCCTCATCAAGCAAGGAGCTTTGAGAGGGTATATACGCAAATGTAGCCATTGGCGAAGCCTGCCACCACTTGCCAGAATGTGTGGCGATTCATGTAGATGCGCGATGTGCCGAGCATACCGGCAAGAATGATGATCAAGCAGATGAGCCAGTAGATATTGAATGCGGCAAGCCCGTCCATTCGCAGCCTCACCAGGAATGCGAGCACTCCGCCAATGCCCGCCATGTGGGCGCTGATTTTCCACCAGAAGTTGACTATCACCGACACCACACACGCTGTAGCTCCGCCCCATGCAAACACCACAGCCCATTGCTGCATGTGAATGTGGGTGAGATAGAGGCCGCAACCCACATAGCACAGGAATGCGGCGATGTAGGGCAGCAGGCGCTCCTTGCGGTTGATGAGCCGCTTGTCTTCAATCACCTTGAGGTTGTGAAGCACGGCAATCACAGCCATTGGCAGAATGCAGGTGATGCCAAACACCACCAGCAGCACCACCATGCGCGTGCCGGTGGGCAAATAACACAATATCGACACCCACAGCACCAGGAAGATGCCATAGGTGGGCATGAGCAGTGGGCTCAATAGTGTGGAAAACAGTCTTGCTATTACGTTCATATTCTTGTCGGTTTTCAGTTTATCCACCTATTGGCTTTGCCACCGGGTGGTTTTCGTTCACAAAATTATAATTCCTTTCGCAGCCGTGCAACCGGAATTGAAAGTTTCTCGCGATATTTTGCTATCGTGCGCCGTGCAATCTCATATCCCTTCTCGCGCAAGAGGTCGCACAGCTTTTCATCGCTGAGCGGCCGGCTCTTGTCTTCACTGTCGATGATGTGCTGCAACAAGTCGAGCACTTCGCGCGTTGAGACCTCCTCGCCCGATTCGTGCTTCATGCCCTCGCTGAAGAAATATTTCAGAGGAAACACACCCCACTCGGTAGATACATACTTATTGCGTGTGACACGCGAAATCACCGACACATCAAGCTCCACATCAGCGGCAATGTCCTTCAGCACCATTGGTTTCAGATCGCTTGTGTCGCCGGTGAGGAAGAATAGCTTCTGCCGATGCACAATTGCGCGCATGGTGCGGAAAAGCGTGTCTTGCCTCTGGCGTAGCATGGCGATAAACGTCTGTGCTTTTGAGTATTTGTCCTTGATGTCGCCGGCAATGCTCCGCTCTTTCTCGGTAGCGGGCTTTTTGGCTGAGTATTGCTCATAGATGAGCGAGTAGCTCTCTGAAATCTGCAAATCGGGCACGCTGTTGAGCAGTGTGATGGTGAGGTCGCCACCATCGATTTCCACGCTGAAGTCGGGCGAAATCTGCTGGCTGTGACTGTCGTCGGCAACGCCGGTGATGGTGTTTCCCGGCTTTGGGTTGAGGCTGCGGATGAGGTCGAACACCCGTCGCATCTTCTCCTCACCGATGCCAAGCTGCGAAGCAATCTTGTCGAAGTGTTTCTTGATGAAGAGGTCGAAGCACTCGTCGATAACGCGGTAGGCAAGCAGCGATATTTCGTCGCCCTTCAGTCGCTCCAATTGCAGCAGCAGGCAGTCGCGCAGGTCGGTTGCTCCCACGCCGGCAGGGTCGAGCTCGCGCACCATTTGATACACGCGTTCCACTTCGCTGTCGGTCACATCGAGCCCTGTGTGGTCCATTATGTCGAAGGTGATAGAGTCGATAGAGCGCAGCAGGTATCCACTGTCGGAGATGTTGCCGATGATGTATTGCGCAATCATCTGCTCCTTCTCGGTTAGCTCGCGTTCGCCGATTTGAGCCATGAGGTAGTCGATGATAGAGTTTTCATTGACAGCTTCAGGCTCGTAGTCATCATCATCGGAGCTGCGGTTAGAAGCGTTGAGGCGGTAATAGGGGATATCGTCCTCCGAGCGATAGTCGGCTTTCATCATGTCGTCGGCAGTCTCGTGGATAATTTCCCCGTCTTCGTCGCGATCGACGTGCTCCTGCTCAGCCGGTGACGATTCGTTCACCTCAAGGGCGGGATTTTCCTCGGTAACGCGGCGCACCTCCTCCTCAAGCTCGCTGCCGGTCATCTCAAGAAGCCGACCGAACAGCTTTTGCTGCGGAGCTATCCACAGGCGGGTGGTTTGCTTTTGCTCTAATATCTGGCGGTTGCTGCTTGGCATAGTGCGATTAGTTCTTTAGTGAGTAGGTGATCGTGGTGACCACACGCAGCTTCTTGATGTGAGGCGTGTAGTTGTCGCGATTCTCAATGGAGAATTGACCCTGGTCGGCGCTGATAATCTTCTTCAGCTCGCTGTCGCTGGTGGCGGCAAACTGTTCGGCAGTCTTTTGCGCGTTCTGGATAGCCTCCTCCATCATTTTAGGCTTTATCTCGCTGAATGAGGTGTACTCATACACGATAGGCATTTCGTAGCCACCGTCAACTATAGCCACGCCGTCGTTCAGCAAGTCGCCCTGCTTGGCAATGATTGAGCGCACCTTCTCCACTTGCGCCGAAGTCACGGTGATAACCGAGGTGATATTGTAGCGGTAGCCCTTGTTCTCGGAGTAACGTTCGGCATTGAGGTCGATAACCACAGGTGGATTGACGCTTATTTCGGCGTCGCCGATGCCATTCTGCTTCAAGAAGCCGATAATGACCTGGTTGTTCTTGTTGATGTCGCGATATAGTTGCTGCATATCGTTGCCAATCAACTTCGACACAATAGGCCACGTCACCTTGTTGGCGGGCACCTCCATTTCCGAGAGACCCTTCACAGTGACCTTGCGGTCTTTGTTCACAAAATTGTTGATGCCCGACTGAATGTTGCTGCCAAGCACCACGAGACCGATTGCCAGAATCACAGCCTCAATAATCCAACCTTTCTTCTTTTCCATAATCAAAATATTTTTCTACAGTTCTTTGCCCGACT
>JBJFEF010000364.1:0-5600 GCA_051890435.1 Muribaculaceae bacterium | reverse complement strand
TTGGTGTCCTTCACGTCGAAGCCAATTTCGGCGAGACGGTTGCGGATGAGGTCGCTGGTAGCCCAGTCTTTCTTCTGCTTTGCTTCGCGGCGAATGTTGAGCAGCAAGTCGATAGCCTCCTCGTAGGGCTTCAGATTGACGCCCGAGCCACCGGCACGCTCATCCACGATGCCAAGCACATCAAAGAGATAGGTCTTGAAGGTAGCTTTCAGTTGCTCGAGGTCGTCGGCTGAGATAGTTTCTTTTCCGTCGTTCACCGAGTTGATGGCGCGGCAGGCGTCGAAGAGGTGAGCAATCACGATGGGCGTGTTGAGGTCGTCGTTCATAGCCTCGGCGCACTTCTCGGCAAGCCCGTTCACATCGACGGTCGATTTCTCCGCCGGCTTCAGCTCATTGAGGCGCTTCCAGCCGTCCATCATGCGCTCGTAAGCCTTTTCGGCAGCTTGCAGAGCCTCGTTGGAGAAATCCACGGTGCCGCGATAGTGGGCTTGGAGAATGAAGAAACGAATGGTCATGGGCGAATAAGCCTGCACGAGTGCCTGGTGAGTGCCGTTGAAGAACTCATCGAGAGTGATGAAGTTGCCCAGCGACTTGCCCATCTTCTGTCCGTTGATGGTGATCATGTTGTTGTGCATCCAGTAGCGCACTGCATCGTGGCCCGAGTGAGCCACCGACTGTGCTATCTCGCACTCGTGGTGGGGGAACTGGAGGTCCATGCCGCCACCGTGAATGTCGAATACTTCGCCAAGATATTTCTCGCTCATTGTGGAGCATTCAAGGTGCCAGCCGGGGAAACCCTCGCTCCAGGGCGACGGCCAGTGCATGATGTGCTCGGGTGCTGCTTTCTTCCACAGCGCAAAGTCGGCGGGATTGCGCTTTTCGCTCTGTCCGTCGAGCTCGCGGGTGGTGTTTAGCAGCTCGTCGATGTTGCGCCCCGAGAGCTTGCCATAGTGGAAGTCGCGGTTATATTTGGGCACGTCGAAATACACCGAGCCTTCGCTCTCATAGGCATATCCGGCATCGAGAATGGCTTTCACATACTCGATTTGCTCAATGATGTGTCCCGAAGCGTGTGGCTCAATGCTTGGCGGAAGCACGTTGAGAGCTTCCATAGCCTTGTGGTAGCGGTTGAGGTAGTATTGCACCACCTCCATCGGCTCAAGCTTTTCAAGGCGTGCCTTCTTTGCTATCTTGTCTTCGCCCTCATCGGCATCGTGCTCAAGGTGACCCACGTCGGTGATGTTGCGCACATAGCGCACCTTGTAGCCCAGGTGCTGAAGGTAGCGATAGAGAATGTCGAATGTGATTGCGGGGCGAGCGTGCCCCAGGTGTGCATCGCCATACACCGTAGGACCGCACACATACATACCCACCATCGGCTCGTGGAGCGGCTCAAAGTGCTCCTTGCGGCGGGTGAGTGAATTGTAGATATATAATGGATGTTTCATTTTTATTGTTGCTGATTAAAATGTGTTATTATTAATGTTTGTTCAAAAAGATAAAAAGTCGAAGTCGATAAGCCAAAAGAGCTTTCCGGTCAATAAAACCCCACAAGGCTATCTCTTACCTCTCCACTCTTACCTCTTACCTCTTACCTTTCACGGGAATTAATTATTTCCCATAAACGGGATTACCGGAGGCGTGGTGCCGCCATTGTTGCCGGGAACGCGCGGTTTGATTTCGCCAAACACTGCCTCATATTTCTTGATATTGTCTTGAAGGGCAAACATCAGCTGCTTCACATTCTCCGGTGTCATGATGATGCGGCTCTGCACCTTCGCTTGAGGTGTGTTTGGCGCAAGACATATCATGTCGAGGAAAAACTCTGCCGGGCCGTGCGAAATCACAGCCAAGTTGGCATATTTGCCCTGTGCCACTTCGGGCGTCAACTCTATCTTAATCTCTTTCTTTTCAGGTTGTGCCATTGTTGTATATATGTTTTTAGTTTGTTAATTATCTTATTAGCAATATTTGTGCCACACTCTGCTGTTATTTGGCAAAGTCGTAGTATTTCACCTTGGGGTAGGTCACATCGTTGATGTGCACCCTGAGCACCTTGCACGATTGCAGCTTCCACACCGCCCCAATGTAGAATGAGGCATAGCATTTGCGCCAAAAGTAGGCTTGCTCGCCCATCATGTTGTGGGCAAGGAATGCGTGCACGGTGTCGGTGTGCCATGTTGCCTTGTCCATTACCAGATAGAGCTGTCGCTTTCCCTCGGTGAATTTCACCTCGGTAGAGAGGTTGAGGTAGTTGCCTGTGCGCCACATGCTCTTGAGCCTCACCGAGTCCATCACCACCGAGTCGGGGCGTGAGGTGAAGCGCAGTGAGTCGGTCACAGCCTCGGTGTAGCCCTTGGCTTGAATCGGCTGCACGCCATTGGTCACGTCGCCGGCAGGGATGTAATTGAGCAGCATGCGCTGTCCATCCTTGGCATCGAGGCTGCATCGCGATGTGGTGAGCAGGTTGATCTCGCTGTCGTCGCGCTGAATGAGCGAAAATACAGCCCGCTCGGCATCATATCCGGCGAATGTCACCATGTCGAAGCGAAAGTCGCCATATTCAAATGGCTCGTCGCTATCGCAGCTCACGGCTGCAATGGAGAGAATTGCTATCGTCAATGTAATATATAACAATCGTTTCATCCTATTTTGTGCGCTATTTTTTGCCGTTACACAATTATCTGTTCATGCTCGGGCACCACTATTGCACCATCTTTCATGTGTATGATGCGGTCGGTGTCGTGGGCAAGGCTTTCATCGTGAGTGACGATGACAAACGTCTGCTGCAGCTCGTCGCGAAGACGGAAGAACAGGCGGTGAAGTTCCTGCTTGTTCTGCGAGTCGAGGCTCCCCGATGGCTCATCGGCAAATATCACCGAGGGCTTGTTGACCAGGGCACGAGCCACTGCTGCACGCTGTCGCTCACCGCCCGAGAGCTGCGAGGGCTTGTTGGCGGCACGCTCGCCGAGTCCCATGAAGTCGAGCAATTCCATAGCGCGACGCATAGCCTCTTGCTGCTTCACACCACCAATCATTGCGGGAATTGCCACATTTTCCACTGTGGTAAACTCGGGCAAAAGCTGGTGGAACTGAAACACAAAGCCGATGTTGCGGTTGCGAAAGTGCGACAGCTCCTTGCTGCGCATTTTCATCACCTCCACGCCGTCATATTTCACAATGCCCGAGTCGGGAGCATCGAGTGTGCCCATGATTTGCAGCAGGGTGGTCTTGCCCGCACCACTTTGACCCACTATCGACACTATTTCGCCCTTGTCGATAGTGAGCGACACGTCGCGTAACACGTGCAGCTTCCCGTAGTATTTGGTTATATTCTCAATTTCAATCATATTGTCAAAAGTCGTAGCGTGGGCTTCACTTCAGTCGCTTTCAGTTGGGGCGAAAGCAGCGAAAAGTAAGCCTCTCGCTAATAAATAGCGAATTTACAAAGATTTTTTGAATTATGCGCACATTCTCGGCTGTTTTCATAATATTCTTTTCAAAAAAACAACAAAGGCGGCAAAATCGGTTGATACCGGGATTGTCGCCTTTGCTATATACTTAGTGTAGTGAAAAAATTCCTATCGGCTGTTGCCGCGCTTGCTACCATGAGCCGCCGGCACCGCCTCCGCCGAAGCTGCCTCCGCCGAAACCTCCGAAGCCGCCAAAGCCTCCGCCGCCTCCGCCGAAGCCACTGCTGCGGCTTCCACTGCCGCTACCGAAGATTGTAGGTCCGAAGAATACGCCACCGCTGCCCATGGTGCCGCTGTTTTTGCCACCATTGTTCTTGTTGCCTAAGATGGCTGCAAACACTATCACTCCGCAGCATAACAAGAACAAGAGTGCAAGCACTTTTATCAGTTCGTCGTCATCGTTGTCGAGTTGCTCTTTCGAGTATTCTCCGGCAGCGATAGGCTTTATCACGCTAAGAGCCTCCACTACGCCTCCATAGTAGTCGTTGTGCTTGAAGTGAGGAATCATGCAGCGCTCCACTATCTTTTTGCAAGTGGCGTCGGGCAGAGCACCTTCGAGTCCGTAGCCTGTGGCGATAAACACCTGGCCGCGTGTGTCGGTTTTAGGCTTCACCAGGATTACCACACCATTGCGGTCGGCTTTGCCACCCACGCCCCACTTTTCGCCTATCTCGTAAGCCATTTGTGCAGGCTCCATACCGCCGAGGTCGGTCATCGTCACCACGGCAATTTGGTTCGACGTCTTGCGTGCAAAGAGCACCAGCGAGTCTTCCATTTCCTGCACCTGCTGCGGAGTGAAAATGCCGGCAAAGTCATTGACTAGGCGTGGCGGATTGGGCGCATTGGGCACCTGAGCCACAGCAGCAATCACAGTGGCAATCACCATCACCGCAGCCGCAAGGGTGCGCTTAGTCGCTGTAAGATATTTCGTCGCTTTGTTCATTGATGTCGTCATCTTGATGTGGAAAATATTTCGATAAGTTTTCGCCCACCTGCATTATCACCTTGCAAAGCCCTTCGGCAGGCTTTCCGTCGCGCAGATAGGTGGCGAGAGTGCTCTTTTCGGTTTCCCAAAAGTCGGCAGGCACACGCTCGTTGATGCCCTTGTCGCCAATGATGGCAAACCGGTGCGAGCGGTAGGCAATGTAGATGAGCACGCCGTTGCGCTCGCGGGTTTCGTGCATTCCGAGCTTGGCAAACACCTCCACGGCACGGTCGAGCGGATTGTCGCACTTGCATTGCGGCTCCACATGCACGCGTATTTCGCCCGAGGTGCGCTTCTCGGCTTCGCCGATTGCTGCCACAATGGCACGTTGCTCCTCCTCTTTAAGGAAATTTTTCAGTCCCATAATTCAGAAAATTACAAATATTTATTTGAAGCTTTCTATCACTGCGATCGTTCTCAAAGGTCGATAGTCAGCAATTTACTCCCTACGGGTGAGGATGCTTAAAATTCCACCTTCGGAGCCTCGTCGGCACCCTCTTTAGCCTCGAAGTAGGGCTTGCGCTCAAAGCCGAACATTCCGGCAATGATGTTGGCAGGGAACTTGCGCACATCGGTGTTGTAGGCCTTTGCAGTTTCGTTAAACTTCTGGCGCTCCACAGTGATGCGGTTTTCAGTGCCTTCGAGCTGAGCCTGAAGCTGGAGGAAGTTCTCGTTGGCTTTCAGTTCGGGATAATTCTCAGTGATCATGAGCAGGCGGCCAATGGCATTGCCAAGCTCGCCCTGAGCCTCCTGGAACTTCTTCATCGAAGCCTCATCGAGTTTCGTGGGATCTACGGTCATCTGGGTAGCCTTTGCGCGAGCGCTCACCACACCCTCAAGGGTCTCCTTCTCGTGAGCGGCATAGCCCTTCACCGTAGCCACAAGGTTGGGAACAAGATCGGCACGACGCTGATACACATTCTCCACCTGCGACCAAGCCGACTCTACGCCCTCTTGCTTGGTTACCAAGCCGTTATAGGTGCCTTTCACCCACATGAATATGCCGAGTGCAACCACGGCAATCACAATAATCACAATAAGTCCTTTTTTCATCTGTTCAATTATTTAAAAAGTTTGTTTAAAAAAATTTGTATGCAAAGTTAATATACATTACGACGCCGAAAATCGGCAAAAAGTTGCAT
>JBJFEF010000363.1:0-3676 GCA_051890435.1 Muribaculaceae bacterium | reverse complement strand
TTGCTCGACGAGAAAGCACTCGAACTTCGTGTGGTGGGCATCGCCAATTCGCGCAAGTGTATTTTCAATCGCGACGGTATCAATATCGACAACTACACTCAGCAACTCGATGAATCCACTCTCGAAGCCACTCCCGAAAACATCTGCAACGAAATTGTGAAGATGAACATCTTCAACTCGGTATTCGTTGATTGCACGGCAAGCGACAAAATTGCCGCCCTATATAACACTCTTCTCGACCACAACGTGAATGTGGTAGCTGCCAACAAGATTGCTGCTTCCTCTTCTTATGAGAATTACTCTCTCTTGAAGAAAACAGCCCGCAAACGCGATGTGAAATTCCTTTTCGAGACTAATGTAGGCGCCGGACTTCCAATCATTGGCACTATAAACAATCTCATCAACTCGGGCGACAAGATTCTCAAGATTGAGGCTGTGCTTTCGGGCACTCTCAACTTCATATTCAATGTGGTGAGCCGCAGCATCCCCATCAGCCGAGCCATCGAAATGGCACGCGAAGAGGGCTACAGCGAGCCCGACCCACGCATCGACCTCAGCGGAAAAGACGTAATCCGCAAACTCGTAATCCTTGCTCGTGAAGCCGGCTATGTGGTTGAACAAAGCGACGTGGAGAAGAATCTCTTTATCCCCGATAAGTGTTTTGAGGGTAATGCCGACGAATTTATCAACAATGTGAAGCAAATCGATGCCGACTTTGAACTGAAACGCCAGCGTGCCGAGCGCGACGATCAGCACTTCCGCTTCGTAGCATCGCTCGAGAATGGCAAAGTGGCTGTGGGACTGCAAACCGTCTCGCGCAACCACCCCTTCTATTCGCTTGAAGGCAGCAATAACGTGATTCTCATCACCACCGACCGCTATAAGGAATACCCAATGGAAATTAAGGGTTACGGTGCCGGTGCAGTTGTCACAGCCGCCGGTGTGTTTGCCGACATTATCAGCATTGCCAACATTCGATAGGCTTTGCGCGTTATAATATTTAGACTGAATACTTACTGAAATGAAATATATCATCATATTGGCTGATGGAATGGCTGACGAACCTATCGCTGAGCTTGGCAACATGACTCCGCTTGAGGCTGCTTGCACGCCCACCATCGACCACCTTTGCTCGATGGGTCGCTGTGGTACTCTTTCCACAGTACCCTCAGGTTACGAACCCGGCAGCGAAGTCGCGCACCTCTCTCTGCTCGGATATGACCTCCCGACAGTGTTTGAAGGCCGTGGCTCGCTCGAAGCTGCAAGCATGGGCATCGACATAGAGCCCGGCGAAGTGGCGATGCGTTGCAACATCATCTGCATCGAGAATGAGAAAATCAAAAATCATTCAGCGGGGCACATCTCCGACGATGAAGCCCGCGAACTGATTGCCTTCCTCAATGAGCGTCTTTCCGACGACCGCGTGCGTTTCTTCCCCGGTGTCTCCTACCGTCACTTGCTCAAAATTCGCGGTGGCAACAAGCGCGTGCATTTCACTCCGCCTCACGATGTGCCCGGCACACCCTACGCCGAAGTGATGCCCTACGCCGAGTGCGACGAGGCTCGCCCTACGGCACAGCTTATCTGCGACCTGATTCGCCGCTCACAGGAGATTCTGCCCTCGCACCCTGTCAATGTGAAGCGTGTGGCTCAAGGCAAAGACCCTGCAAACAGCATTTGGCCCTGGTCGGCAGGCTACAAACCTGCTATGCCCACACTGAATGAGACCTACGGCATTCGCCGTGGAGCTGTAATCTCGGCTGTCGATCTCATTCGCGGCATAGGTATCTATGCCGGTCTTGAGCCTATCATCGTTGATGGTGCTACGGGTCTTTTCAACACCAACTATGCCGGAAAAGCCGCGGCTGCTATTGACGCACTTGCCGGCGACTACGACTTTGTGTTTCTTCACATCGAGGCTCCCGATGAAGCCGGACATGAGGGCAATTTCGAGCTGAAGAAGCGTGTGATTGAGGACATCGACAACAAGGTGTGCAAGCCTATTCTCGATGCTATCGGCAGTATCAATGAGCCGGTTACTATAGCCATGCTCCCCGATCATCCTACTCCTTGCCGCTTGCGCACACACTCGGCTTCTCCAGTGCCGTTCTTCATCTGCCGCCCCGGCGATAAGCCCGATGATGTTACTTCATTCAATGAGCGCACAGCTCGTGAAGGCTCGCTTGGAGCTTTAAGCGATGCCGGATTCATCAACTTATTACTTCGTAGAACCTTATAACCATTGATATTTATGGAATACTACAGTACGAATCACCAGACACGCAACGTATCGCTTTGCGAAGCCGTTGTGAAAGGATTGGCTGCCGACCGCGGCTTGTTCATGCCCGAGCGCATCCCTTCGCTGCCAAAGGCTTTTTTCAAGAACATTGGCAACCTTTCGCTCCAGGAAATTTCCTATGCTGTTGCCAACACTCTTTTTGGCGAAGACATGGACTCTCAGGAGCTGAAAAACATTGTTTATGATACTCTTAGTTTCGACATACCGCTCGTTCACGTCAATGGCGACATCTACAGCCTCGAACTCTTCCATGGTCCGACTGCCGCCTTCAAGGATGTGGGCGCACGCTTCATGGCTCGCTTGCTGGGTTATTTCACCCGCCGTGAGAAGAGCGATGGTGTGGTAAATGTGCTTGTTGCAACATCGGGCGACACAGGCAGTGCCGTTGCCAATGGATTCCTTGGAGTGGATGGCGTGCGTGTGTTTGTGCTCTATCCCGAGGGCAAAGTGAGCAAAATTCAAGAGGCTCAATTCACCACCCTCGGCCGGAACATCACCGCCATTGAGGTTAACGGCACTTTCGACGACTGCCAGCGTCTTGTGAAGTCGGCTTTCCTCGATGATGAGCTCAACGCCAAGATGAAACTCAGCAGCGCAAACTCCATCAATGTTGCCCGCTTCCTTCCGCAGATGTTCTATTATTTCTATGCCTATGCTCAGCTGCAACAGCGCAACCAGACGGGCAATGACTTGGTGGTGTCAGTACCAAGCGGAAACTTCGGCAATATCACCGCTGCACTTATTGGAAAGCGCATGGGATTACCCATCAAGCGTTTCATCGCTGCTAACAACCGCAACGACATCTTCTATCAATATCTCCTTACAGGAAAGTATGAGCCTAAGCCGTCGATTTCAACTATTGCAAACGCAATGGATGTGGGTGACCCAAGTAATTTCGCCCGTGTACTCGACCTCTACGGACACTCTCATGAGCGAATTTGCAGCGAAATCAGCGGTTGCACCTACACCGACGAGCAAATCAGCGAGACTCTTGCCTACTGCTACAAGACTCACGGATATCTGCTCGACCCTCATGGTGCAGTTGCCTACCGTTCGCTTATGGAACAGCTCAAGCCGGGTGAAACAGGCGTATTTGTCGAAACAGCCCATCCTGCTAAGTTCAAAGATACTGTCGAATCAATTATCGGCGACAGCGTGGATATTCCCGAGCGTCTGCAAAAGTTCATGCAAGGCAAGAAACAAACCATCAAAATGCCATCAGGCTTCAATTCATTCAAGAAGTTCTTGCTTTCAATATGATTTCTTCGGGTGAATGATTCACCTACTCCGAAGAATTCTCTACTCTAAGAGTATTCAAGCGAAAATACCGAAATATTTCCCACAAAAAGTAATTTTCTTAACCCGATTGTTGCTTTT
>JBJFEF010000362.1:0-3686 GCA_051890435.1 Muribaculaceae bacterium | reverse complement strand
ATGAGCTGCACGTCGTAGTGCACCATGTCCCAAGTCACCTCGTTTCCGCCGGCAACCCAGTGGTTGTGATAGATTGCTTTGTCGCCGTCGATTTCCACGAAGTCCTTTCCGGCAGCGGCAAGGTCGCGGTCGAATTGAGTTGCAGTCACTTCGATGCGTTCATTCTGCGCAAAGCGGCGGGCGGTGTCCTTCACCACGGCAAACACTTCGGGGAGCACTTCGTCGAGTTTCTCTTCGAGCACTTCGAGCACTTCCTTCTCAAGTTTGTCGATTTTTTCCCACACCGGTTCGCGCTCCTCATATTCGAGGGTTTCCACGTGCTGTTTCAGCTCGTCGATTTTCTCGCGCTGCGGAGCCACGCTCTCCTTGAGGGCGTTGCGCACACCGTCGATGCGGGCACGCAACTCATCGTTGGTCAGCTTCTCTATTTCGGGGTAAATGGCCTTGATTTTGTCCACGATGGGCATAATCTTCTTGAGGTCGCGTCCCGACTTGTCGCCAAACAGCGATTTGATAAAATCAGTAAATCCCATTTATGTATAGTAGTTTTTTATTATTTTTCAATGAAAAGATGCCTGATATGGCTAAAAGCCACAGCATTACAATTTGCAAAGATACAATCTTGCACACAAATGTGCAAAATTTAACAGCATATTAATCGAATAATCTGCAAATTGGGTGCTGTGAGTGCCGCAATGTGGTGGCATTGTGGCTGTTGGTTGCCCCATTTTAGGATGTGTGCTACTGGAGTGAAAGGGGCAGTTCGCGGGCGGCATTGGGCGACCGCACGCGCAGAATGCTCGAAACCGATGGCGCAAGGATTGTAGCCTCCACGGGGGTAGAGATTTTGCGTGGAGCCACGCCGCGTGCCATGATGAAAGCCGGTGTGCTGATGGCATTGTAGCGCACTATGCGCTGCTGCTTGTTCTTCTTCGAGCGCTCGTTTTCCACTATGCGCCAGCCCGGAGCCACCTCTATGGTGACGTCGCCTGCCACAGCAGGCACCATGCAGCGGTGCAGGCGGTGAGCCTCGGCGCCCGATGGGTTGTTGAGGATTTCCTCGAAGTTATAGGCGGCACTCACGCCGCTCATTTGGCGCAAAAACTCGCTCGACTTGGCACGCACGGTGCTGAGGTCGAGGCTTTTGGTCTTGATAAGGTCGCGATTGAGATAGAAGCTGCCATTGTAGTATCCGCTCACCCAGTCGCCGTTGCCGTAGAGTGCCATGAGATACATGTTGAGCAGCGAAATGGCGCGGGCAGGGAAAAATTCTCCCGACGGGATGCCGAGGCGCTCGTCGTAGAGCGTGTTGTCGTCGAAGTAGCCTGTGGAGGCGAGCACCACCACGGCATTTTGCAGCCCCACTTGGGAGTCGATGGCATGAAGCAGGCGTGCAATCTGAGCATCGAGCTTCACATAGGTGTCTTGCAGCTCAATGGCGTTGTTGCCGTCGCCGGAGAAGTCGTAGGGAGCGGCAGTGAGTCCCAGGCAGAGCATATCGGTGGTGCCGCGCTTGCCCATTTTGAGCGATGCAAGATATTCGAGTGCCATCCGGGTGACCTCCTCGTTGGCGAGCGGACTGTGCTTGAAGCGCACGAAGCGGTCGCGGTCGTTCTTGGCAAAGGTGTGGCGGAAGCGTGTGTATTGCTTGTGCGACTGCACATCCACATAGTCTTCGGGCTTGAGCGATGGCGTCCAAGCCATAGTGTCCATGCGCGTGGCAAGAGGCATCTTGTAGTTGCACTCGGTGATGGCGCGAGGCACGTCTTTGTAGTAGGTCGAAGTTGCCCATTTGCCGTCGATGTCGCTAATCCAGAAGGCGCTGTTGGCGGCGTGTCCTGCCATGATAATCGACTGCTGTGCGTCGGTGGCAAGGGAATAGACCAGCCCATACTGCGTGTTGCACCGCAGCTCATCGGCAAGCGTGGAAACCTGCAAGGCTACGGGCGAGAATGTCTCGTTGGTGAAGTTGCCGATTCGGGCAGGGTCGCTGAGCGAGAAGTCGGGTTGTCGCGTGCTCAGGCGGTAGATTTTTTCTCCGGCAATGCCATTCACGGCAGGATAGGCTCCGGTGAAGAGCATTGCAGTGGTGTTGGCAATGTCGGGCTGTGGAATGTCGAAGTGCAGATTTTCGATGTAGGCGCCGTGGTCGATGAGGCGGTTGAAGCCATCTTTGCCGAATCGGTGGCGCAGCAGTTCCACATAGTCGGTGCGCAGCTGATCGACCACAATTGTCACCACAAGCTGCTGCCGTCCGGAGGAGGCAGGAACCTGTGAGAGCGACGTCACCGCCACGGTAAACGCCGCCACGAGCATCATAGCCCGGCGAAGTTGTCGATTTCGTTTGCGCATAATCATTTATTTTCTCACAATCAGATAGCTCAGCGAGCGCACTGCAAGCGAAGCCATCAGGGGGAAGAAAGCCACGTTGGCACACTGTGGAAGCAGTGCCCACAGAGCCAGGGTGAGCAAAATCACTGCAAAGTTAGCAAAATGATAGCAAACTACCACCTTTTTTGCCCACTTTATCCACACAAATATTGCGGCGATGAAGTGCAGCGGATGCAGCCATAGCAGGTTATAGTTGGGCGATGTGGCTTCGTGAGTGGAAACAAACACCAGGAATGTCACCAGCACTCCGGCAAGGGCGGCGATGCCAAACAATGCGGAGTCGAACCACCGCGACACCTTGCGGCGGCGCACGTCGAGCACGCTAATGGTCACTGACACAGCAAGAAGCAGCAGCGCCAATGTGAGCGGATGCAGCAGCCATGGAGTGGGAGGCAGAATGTCGCCCTCGTCGCTGCCGGGATTGAGCACCGAGGTGGCAGTCACCAGTGGCACACGCTCGCCGCCACGCTCGATGGTGGCGCCGGCAAAGGCATTCATCAGGCTGATAGGGGCAAACATCTCCTGGCGTGGCGTAAGCTCGTAGTCGAGACCCGAGCCGAGGGCGAGGTCGATTCCAAACTGCTGCCAGGCATAATTGGCATTGTAGTGGTGCATCATGCTGCGGAAAGTGAGTCCGCCGGGCATAGGCGGATATCGCAGCGACGGTCCTACCACGGCTTCCACTATGTCGCGCGGACGAGTGGAGCAGTTGTCGAGCACATAATTGTAGCGATAGGTGCGGTTTTCGGGTTGTGCGCCGGTGAAAAGTGCGTCGCGCACCTCACGCGCCTGCTCGGGAGTGAGATTGAGCACCTGTTCCACCACTTTGCGGCGCTCATAGCCCACAAGCATATACGACGAAGGGTAGCCGGCAAGCATATAGTCGGTTTCGCCCTTCACAAAGCGGTAGATGAAATTGGGGGCACGAAAATCGAAGGTGCCATAGTTGAAAACCCAGTCGTAGCCGTTGCCGCGCACACGCAGCTCGGTGTGCCCATAAAGTTCATAGATGTTTTGCCCCGGGTAGCAGGTGATGAGGCTCACCACCGGCACATCCTCAGCAGGTTGTGCCATAGCCGCAGGGACAAAGAGCAGTGCAGCCACAATGGCTTGGAAATATTTCAGAATCTTCATTTCTTAAAATCGCAAGAATTTACAGGGGGTAAAGTTACAACAAATGAGCGGAAAAAGCAACAAGCTTGCTTGATTGATTTTTCCCGAGTGCAGTGCTAACTTATGAAAAGTTACAACAAAACACCCCTGCCACATTGTGGGGCAGGGGTGTCGCTATGTGT
>JBJFEF010000361.1:0-3706 GCA_051890435.1 Muribaculaceae bacterium | reverse complement strand
CATTTAAGGAGAAAAAGAGCCGTGTTTGCTAATACGCTCGCCTTGCACTAATTTTAGATAAATTAGGCGGCGGCTCGGCAAAACAAAATTAAAAAAAAGTTTTTTATTTTGTTTTTCTCTCGCCTTGCACTAATTTTGCACCATATTTTGGAATTAGGATGAAGTTGAGCTATTCTCGCATATTATCACTTGTGTTTATGATGGCATTGGCAGTGGTGGCTCATGCTCAGGCTCCTGTGCCAACTGATGTTACGCCCATTAGTGGCTTGCAACAGGTGTTTAAGGGAAAATATCATTTTATCGACCAAGAGACGGGCGACACTTTGTGCATGATAGTGTTTAACCCTATCACCATTTATCCCCGAGAGCGTTTCCGCAACAAGAAGGAGGAGCAATTCTATTGGCGCACGGTGCGTGATGTGCGCAAAACGCTGCCTTACGCGAAGCTGATTTGCTCTACTCTGCTTGAGACTTATGAGTATCTTGAAACTTTTCCTACCGAGAAGGAGAAGCAGGAGTATCTCAAGCAATTTGAGAAGGAGATTTTCAATCAGTATAAGCCTGTGATGAAGACGTTTACACGCTCGCAGGGCAAGATGCTGATTAAGCTCATCAACCGCGAAACCGACCAGTCGTCGTACAACATTGTGAAGGCATTCTTGGGCACTTTCCGTGCCGGATTCTGGCAGACGTTCGGGCGCTTTTTCGGTGTGAATATGAAGGCGGGATACCACCCCGAGAAAAACAAGGAGGATGCTGTGATAGAGCGCATCTGCGTGCGCATCGAGACGGGTCAATTATGAATGAGACTTTAATTTTTTTAAGTATTGAAGATATGCATAGAGGAAAATCGATAATTGCACTGATTGTGGCGGCTGTGGCGCTGTTGTGCGCAGCCTGCTCGAGCGACCACTTCACCATTGAGGGCGCTATTGCCGATGGTGGCACGCAGAATGTGCGTGTGATTTATGCCACCGACGATGGCTATGAATGTGCGTGGGTGACGATGCAGGAGGGGCGCTTCACTTATCAGGGTGTGAGCGAGGAGCTTGTGCCTGTGTGGGTGTGCAACCAGCAGAAGAAGGTCATTGCCACGGTGCTTCTCAAAAATGGTGATGATGTGAAGATTGAAGGCTCGCTTGCTGCGCCTTACAGCACCAAGGTGAGCGGCACCGATGCCAATGAGGAGTGGAGTGAATTTATTGTGGCTCACAGCGATGACTTCTCGAATGAGAATTATGCAGCTACCGATGCTGCCATCGAGGAGTATATTGCTGCCAATCAGGGCAATGTGGTGAGCACGCTGCTGCTTATGGGTAATTATAGCGACCTCACGAATAAGAAGAAGGTGGACGCCTTGCTTGCCAAGATTGAGATTGATGCCCGCCCGGAGTCGGTGATGCGAGGCTTCTATGCGATGCAGGCGATGCGTGCCGACCTCACCGACAAGGACCGCATGGCAACGATGACGCTGTGGAGCGACCGCGACAGCATGGAGAATGTGCGCCCCTATGGCACGTCGCTCAGCATCTACTACTTCTGGAACCCCGACGACCGTATGCGCTACAACGACTTCCACACCATCAAGGATTTTGGCAAGGAGCTCAACAGCAAGCGCCTGCAAATAGTGGATGTGAACCTCGACAGCGACACGCTGCGGTGGAAGTCGATTCTCCGCAACGACTCGGCTTCGTGGCGCCGCTACTGGGCTGTGGGAGGAGTGGTGAATAACTACGTCCGCAGCCTTAATCTCACATCGACACCCTACTATATCCTTGCCGATTCCACCGGGCGAATGCTCTATCATGGCGACAACTTTGCCGCCGCCCGCAAGCTCATAGAGAACAAACTAAAGAAATAATTGTTTACCATAAATCCATCAATAAACTAAACTAAATGAAACAGTTACGTCTCTTTTCAGCATTTGTTGCGCTGATGCTCGTTGCCGCAATGGCTACGGCACAAACCACTACTACCACCGCAACCACTAGGCTACAGCCCATAAAAGCCAAATCGGGGGCAGTGGTGAATACGGTTAAGGAGTATAAGGTTATCTCCTATAATGTGCGCCTCAGCATGGCAGCCGACGCCGATGGCGAAAACCGCTGGGAAAACCGCAAGGCGGCTTCACTCAAGATGGTAGCCGAGCAGAAACCTATTGTGATGGGACTGCAGGAGGCTTGCCCCGACCAGATTGAATATCTCGACCAAAACCTCACCGGCTATAAGCACATAGGCGTAGGGCGCGACGATGGCGACCGCGAGGGCGAGATGATGGCAATCTACTACGACACCACCCGCCTGATGCTGCTCAAGAGCGGCACATTCTGGCTCTCGGAGACCCCCGACAAGGTGTCGCGCGGCTGGGATGCAGCTTGCAACCGCACTTGCACATGGGGCTTCTTCAAGATTAAAAATTCCAATCAAGGATTCTTCTATTTCAACACACACCTCGACCACATGGGACGTGAGGCACGCAAAAATTCCATTGAGCTGATTGTGTCAAAGATAGCCGAAATCAACCCCAATGGCGCTCCCGTGCTGCTTTCAGCCGACTTCAACAGCCCCACCGACAATGCCATTTTCGACCCGCTGAAGGCAGTGCTCCACGATGCTCGCACCAAGTGCAAGGTGACCGACACATCGGTCACTTACAATGGCTTCGGTAAAATAGAGGGCAATCCTGCCACCAACAACGACAATGAGCAGGTTATCGACCACATCTTCTACAGAGGAGTGACGCCGGTGAAATTCCAGGTGCTCAATGGCGACTATGGAGTGCCCTATATCTCCGACCACTATCCCATTGCCTTCACATTCCGCACCGGAGTGGCAAAGAGCGGACGTGTACGCCTCTATGATGGCAACACACCACAGAAGAAGCCCGTAGCATCGGGCGTTGTCACCCAGAAGATAGGTTGCAGCCAAGCCAAAAGCTGCCCCAAGAAAAACGGCACAGTGCAGAGCTGCACTAAGGTAGGTTGCACTGAGAAGAAAACAGAAGAAAAGATCAAAAAGTAACAATCACGAGTTGATATAGAGCATAAAAAACAGGCAATCGGTGGCATTTTTTGCCCGATTGCTTGTTTTTTTGTAGATAGTGACAATAGATATTGAAATTTCTTCGTAAATTTGTGGGATTTTTCGTAAATAGGCTCAATGTGAGCAATATTCAAGTGAAAATAAACTCTCAAAATTATGAATATATCATATAATTGGCTGAAGAAATATGTCGATTTCGACCTAACCCCCGATGAGTTGGCAGCAGCCCTCACATCGCTCGGACTCGAAACCGGCTCGGTAGAGAAAGTTGAAACTATCAAGGGCGGTCTTGCCGGCCTCGTGGTGGGAGAAGTGCTCACCTGCGTGGAACACCCCGACAGCGACCACCTGCACATCACCACTGTTGACCTTGGCGACGGTGTGCCCACCCAGATAGTGTGTGGCGCACCCAATGTTGCAGCCGGACAGCATGTGATTGTAGCCACCGTGGGCACCAAGCTCTACGACGGCGATAAGGAATTTGCAATAAAGAAGTCGAAAATCCGCGGTGTGGAGTCGTTTGGAATGATTTGCGCCGAGGATGAAATTGGCGTGGGCACTTCGCATGCCGGAATCATTGAGCTGCCGCTCGACGTGAAGCCCGGAACACCTGCCCGCGAATACTATAACGTGACCGATGACTATGTGCTTGAGGTAGATCTCA
>JBJFEF010000360.1:0-13642 GCA_051890435.1 Muribaculaceae bacterium | reverse complement strand
GCCGCTTCTTCAATGAGTGGGCAGAGCGCGACATGGAGAACATGGTGAAGCACTATCGCAACTCGCCGGCAGTGGTGATGTGGTCGATAGGCAATGAGGTGACCGGCCAGTGGAGCCCGGTGGGAATGGATGAGCTGGTGATGCTTCAGGACATCATTCACCGCCTCGACCCGACACGTCCTGCCACTTGCGGCTGCGACCAAATCAAGTCGGTGCTCGACAATGGCTTTGCAGCCACTCTCGACATACCCGGCTTCAACTACAAGCCACAATACTACGACGAGTGCTACCACCGCTTGCCGCAAGGCTTGATTCTTGGCTCGGAAACAGCATCGACGGTGTCGAGCCGCGGAGTTTATCACTTCCCGGTGAAGTGGGGTGAGCACCACACTGAAATTCACCCCGACCACCAGAGCAACAGCTACGACAACGAGGCATGCTCGTGGAGCAACACCCCCGACTATGACTTTGCCCGCGATGAGGACCACGATTGGGTGATAGGTCAATTTGTGTGGACCGGATTTGACTATCTTGGCGAGCCGTCGCCCTACGACACTGATGCGTGGCCCAACCACAGCTCGGTGTTTGGAATCATCGACCTTGCATCGCTGCCGAAGGATCGCTACTATCTGTATCGCTCGGTGTGGAACAAGAATGAGCCAACGCTGCACGTGCTTCCGCACTGGAACTGGAAGGGACGCGAGGGAAAAGTGACGCCGGTGTTTGTATATACGAATTATCCCAAGGCTGAACTTTTCATCAACGGCAAGAGCTGCGGAGTGAGGGAGAAAAACGACTCTACTCTGCAAAACCGCTTCCGCCTGATGTGGAATGAGGTGAAATATGAGCCGGGAGAGGTGAAAGTGGTGGCATTTGACGCTAAGGGCAACAAGGCTATGGAGAAAACCGTGCGCACGGCAGGCAAGCCTCACCACCTGGTGGCAACGGTGAACAGAGCCACCCTGAGTGCCGACGGCGAAGACTTGGCATACGTGACAGTGCAAGTGGCCGACAAGGACGGCAACCTGGTGCCTACCGACAATCGCTTGGTGAAATTCAACGTGACAGGAGCAGGCAGCTTCCGCGCTACTGCCAATGGCGACCCCACTTGCCTCTATTCGTTCCAAGGAAAGGAGATGCCACTCTTCAGCGGAGCGCTCACGGCAATAGTGCAAGCCGGAACAAAAGCAGGCAAGATCACCTTTGAGGCACGCGCCAAGGGAGTGAAGCCATGCACAGTGACAATCGATGTGAAATGACAATAAAGGAGGCTCCGCAGCAAGGGTGCGGAGCCTTTATGTTCTAAAAATTGCAAAATTTGCCGAATTTGGTGGGTGATGAACAAATTTTACCAAAATATGAAATAAAATTATACTTGCTGATTCAAAAAAAATTTCTAATTTTGGAGCAACTAAACCACCTAACGTGTGACAATTTACTTAATCAACTAAAACTAATAAAATGAAAGAAAAAATCAAAGAATTATTGAAGGAGCTTTTTGCCGATGGAGCATCACTCTATGCATCATCGGGCCGTATCAACCTCATTGGTGAGCACACCGACTATAATGGCGGATTTGTGTTCCCGGGAGCAATCGACAAGTGCATAAAAGCCAAAATCAAGGAGAACGGAACAGACAAAGTGCGTGTGTATTCAATAGATATCGACGACTATGCCGAGTTTGGCCTCAATGAGGAGGACGCACCCGAGCAGCAGTGGGCACGCTATATATTTGGTGTATGCCGCGAGACAATCAAGCGTGGTGGCACAGTGAAGGGATTTGACGCAATTTTTGCAGGTGACATTCCACTTGGAGCCGGACTTTCGTCGTCGGCAGCACTTGAGTCGTGCTTCGCTTATGCACTCAACGATATGTTTAACGACAACAAGATTGAGAAATATGAGCTTGCCCGCATAGGACAATCTACCGAGCACAACTATTGCGGAGTGAATTGCGGAATCATGGACCAGTTTGCATCAGTTCATGGCAAGAAGGACTGCTTGATGCGCCTCGACTGCCGTTCGGGCGAATTTGAGTATTTCCCCTTCAAGGCCGATGGCTACAAGCTGGTGCTTGTTGACTCGGTGGTGAAGCATGAGCTCGTTGACTCGCCCTACAACAAGCGTCGCCAATCGTGCGAGCGCGTAGCAAAGACCCTTGGAATAGAGACACTCCGCGATGCAGAAATGGACGACCTCAACCGCGTGAAGGACCAAATCTCGGAGGAGGACTATATGCGTGCCGAGTATGTAATCGGTGAGAAGGAGCGCGTGCTTGCAGTGTGTGAAGCACTTGAGAAGGGCGACTTCGAGACCGTAGGTCAGAAGATGTATGAGACCCACGCAGGAATGTCGAAGCTCTATGAGGTGAGCTGCGAGGAGCTTGACTATCTCAACGACATTGCCAAGGAGTGTGGCGTGACCGGTTCGCGCATCATGGGTGGCGGCTTTGGCGGCTGCACAATCAACCTTGTGAAAGATGAGCTCTACGACAAGTTCATTGCTACTGCAAAGGAGAAATTTGCTGCTAAGTATGGTCACGAGCCAAAGGTGTATGACGTAGTTATCAGCGATGGCGCACGCCGTATTTCATAACAAACAGTTGAATATAATGAACGTGACGAAACGAGTGGCAACATCGCCAAAGGGCGAAATTGCCATCTATAAACTGACAAACGCAAACGGTGCAAGCGTCGAGATTTCAGCTCTCGGCGCCGGCATCGTTTCGGCTGTTGTTCCCAATGCAAAGGGCGAAATGGCTGATGTGGTGCTGGGATATACCGATCCTGCCGACTATTTCTATGACGGACCGTGTGCCGGCAAGGTGCCGGGACGCTATGCCAACCGCATCGCCAAGGGACAATTCACAGTGGGAGGAAAGCAGTATCAGCTTGCCATCAATAACGGGCCGAATGCACTGCATGGCGGACCCGAGGGCTTCCAGAACAAGATTTGGGAGAGCAAGCTCGAGGGTGACACCGTGGTGCTCACACTCGACAGCCCCGACGGCGATGAGAACTATCCCGGCAACATGAAGGTGACGGTGAAATATGCCTGGAACGATGCTTGCGAGCTTCGTGCCGACTTTGAGGCTGTGTGTGATGCCGACACTATAGTGAATCTCACCAACCATGCCTACTTCAACCTTGCAGGCGAGAATGCCGGCTCGGTGCTCGACCACAAGCTGTGGCTTGCGGCTGCAAACTATGTGCCTACCGACGACACCCTCATCCCCACGGGTGAGGTGGCTGCCGTTGCCGGTACGCCGATGGACTTCACCGCTCCGAAGGCTCTTGGAGCTGAGATAAAGGCAGATTTCCCTGCTCTCAACTATGGCAAAGGATATGACAACTGTTGGCTCGTTGATGGATGGGACAAGACGCTCAAGTGCATTGCCCGCCTCACTTGCGATGCTGCCGGCCGTGCCCTGGAAGTGAGCACCGACCAGCCCGCAGTGCAGGTATATACCGGAAACTGGCTTGCCGGCTCGCCCATCAGCAAGAGCGGACGCAGCTACAACGACTACGACGGTGTGGCAATAGAGTGCCAGGGCGTGCCCGATGCGCCCAACAAGCCACAATTCCCCAGCCAGGAGCTGAAGGCAGGCGAGAGCTACAAGCGCACCATCGTGTTTGCCTTCAAGGCATTATGAGAAGAAAAACTTTAATTAAACCATAAAACTACAAAAAACAAAGGAGAATAAAGAGATGAAACCTACATTATTCCTTTTAGCAGCAGGTATGGGCAGCCGTTACGGAGGCTTGAAGCAGCTTGACACACTCGGCCCGCAAGGACAGAGCATTATGGACTACAGCATCTATGATGCCATCAAAGCCGGATTCGGCAAAATCGTGTGGGTAATACGCCGCGACTTCGAGCAGCAGTTCCGCGAGCAGATTCTGTCGAAATATGAGGGACACGTTCCGTGCGAGCTTTGCTTCCAGTCGCTCGACGCGCTTCCCGAGGGATTCACAGTGCCCGAAGGACGTGTGAAGCCGTGGGGAACCAACCATGCCGTGATGATGGGAAAAGACGTGATAAAGGAGCCGTTTGCCGTGCTCAACTGCGATGATTTCTACGACCGTGACGCATTCATGGTGATGGGCAAGTTCCTCTCAGAGCTTCCCGAGGGCAGCACAGGTCGCTATGCAATGGTGGGCTTCAGCGTAAGCAACACACTCTCGGAGAGCGGCACAGTGAGCCGAGGTATCTGCGAGAACGACGAGAAGACCCACATGCTCACCGGCGTGGTGGAGCGCACCAAGATTGAGCGCCGCAACGGTGTGGTTCAATATCTCGATGAGAACGACCAGTGGGTGTCAATCCCCGACAACGCTCCGTGCTCGATGAACTTCTGGGGCTTTACTCCCGACTACTTCGCTCACAGCGAGGAATACTTCAAGCAGTTCCTTGCCGACCCGAAGAATCAAGCCAACCTGAAGAGCGAGTTCTTCATTCCGTTGATGGTGGATACGCTTATCAAGCAGGGCAAAGCAACCTGTGAGGTGCTCCCGACTACATCGAAGTGGTTTGGCGTGACCTATCCCGAAGATCGTCCGGAGGTGGTAGCCAAGCTTGCTAAGCTCCACGAGGAGGGACAATATCCCGACCAGATGTTCTAAAATAGCCAGATACATCGTAAAAAATATTTGCAGCCGGATTCTCAGCGAGAGATTCCGGCTGCAATTTTTAGTCCATTTCATTCCATTTTGTGTGTGGTGTTGAGAATTTTGTGGGGTTAGAGGGCAGTGCGGAGGAAGTCGGTGAGGTGGAGGTGAATTTATTTGGTATGATTAATAAAAATCGGGTGAAAGGAGTGGTGCATTGGAGGGATTTCTGTGTGGGGTATTCGTGAATTGTCGTGTGCGGTGTTAGTGAATTGCTGTGTGAGGGTGTGTGCAATGTGGGAGTGCTTTTGGGTGATGGCGACCCGGGGTGGTGATGGTGAGGTGACTTGTGGCTGAATGTGTGGGTGGAGAAAAATGGAGGGAAAAGGTTGTGTAATTTGGGTAATTGTCTTATCTTTGTGAGGTGAAAAGTGCGATAGTTTTTTGTCTGCTGCTGTTCGGCTGATTTAGGCGATCGGCAGGAGGCAATGAAATGTGTCGTGAAGATAACCAAATGTGCCGGTGAGGCTTGAGGCTTCGGAGAGGCTATTGTGGCTGATACATGTGGCTATTGTGTGGCTCTTGTGGCTATGGTGAGGCTATTGTGGCTGATGCATGTGGCCATTGTGGCTAAGGTGAGGCTTGCCGGAGAGAAAAGTTATTGGGCTATGGATGATGTGAAAGCGAAAATGGCGGCAAAGAATTTGCTGACGGCGTTTCTGGAGGAAAAGCGGCTGCGCAAGACTCCGGAGCGCTATGCTATTCTCGACAAGGTGCTTGAGCAAAGTTCACACTTCGACATCATGAGCCTTCATGGCAAGATGGAGCGAGATGCATATCATGTGAGCCGTGCTACAATCTACAACACTATGGAGCTGCTTGTGGAGTGTGGCTTGGTGAGGAAACACCAGTTTGGCAATCGCCATGCGCAATATGAGAAGGTGCTTGATGCCACAAATCATCATCACCTGATGTGCACGGAGTGTGGAAGCATAAAGGAGGTGAAGGACACGGAACTTATCAAGTATATGAATTCGCGGAAGTATCCGTCGTTTAGCACACAATATTTTGCGCTCTATGTGTATGGCATATGCAACCGTTGTGCCCGACGCATAAAGAAGGCTACGGCAGAGAAGGATAAGAAATAAAACTAAACAATAATAAATTCAAGCAAAAGAAATGAAAATTGACGTTCTATTAGGATTGCAGTGGGGCGATGAGGGCAAAGGCAAGGTTGTGGATGTTCTCACGCCGAGATATGATGTGGTAGCACGCTTTCAGGGAGGACCGAATGCGGGCCATACGCTCGAATTTGAGGGACACAAATATGTGCTCCGCTCAATTCCCTCGGGCATTTTCCAGCATGGACAAATCAACATTATAGGCAACGGTGTGGTGCTCGACCCGGTGCTGTTTCGCGAGGAGGCAGAGTCGCTTGAAAAGAGTGGAGTGAATATCAAGGGCATCTTGAAGATTTCGAAGAAGGCTCACTTGATTATGCCTACACACCGCTTGCTCGATGCTGCCTATGAGAAGCTGAAAGGTGATGCAAAAATAGGCACTACGGGCAAGGGAATCGGCCCGACTTACACCGACAAGATCAGCCGCAACGGTTTGCGTGTGGGCGATATCTTCGACAATTTTGCTGCCAAATATGCAGCTGCCAAGCAGCGCCATGTGAATCTGCTCACTGCGCTTGGAGAGGGCTGCGATGTGGAAGAGCTTGAGAAGAAGTGGATGGATGCCATCGAATATATGAAGAGCTATGACATCATCGACAGCGAGTATGTGGTGAACCGCTTGATCAATGAGGGCAAGAGTGTGCTGTGTGAGGGTGCACAGGGCAGCTTGCTCGATGTGGATTTTGGCTCATATCCATTTGTGACGTCGTCGAACACCATTTGCGCCGGAGCCTGCTCGGGACTTGGTGTGGCTCCCAACAAGATAGGTGAGGTATTTGGTATCTTCAAGGCATATTGCACCCGTGTGGGTAGCGGACCGTTCCCCACTGAGCTGTTTGATGAGACAGGAGCGAAGATTCGTGCCATTGGACATGAGTATGGAGCGGTAACAGGTCGTGAGCGCCGCTGTGGGTGGCTCGACCTTGTGGCTTTGCGCTACACCATCATGCTCAATGGTGTCACTCAGCTCATCATGATGAAGAGTGATGTGCTCGACGACTTCGACACCATCAAGGTGTGCAATGAGTATCGCGTGAATGGCGAGGTTACGAAGGACTTCCCCTTCAGTGTGGAGGCTGACGTAGAGCCGATATATACTGAGATGGAGGGCTGGAAAACCGACATGACCGGAATCACGAGCGAAGCAGAGTTCCCGGCAGCTTTCAAGAATTACATCGCTTATATTGAGCGTGAGCTTGGAGTTCCTGTGACAATCGTATCGGTAGGTCCCGACCGTGCACAGACTATCATTCGCTAAACAAGAAATCGACTGTGAGGGGCTGTGCCGATTGTTGCCGACATCCGGCGCAGCCCCTATCAGAAATAACATTAACATAAAACAACTGATACTTAGAGATGGCAAAGGTAAAACCATTCAAGGGCTTGCGACCGCCGAAGGAGCTGGTGGAGCAAGTGGCATCGCGCCCCTATGATGTGCTTAACTCGGAGGAGGCACGCCGTGAAGCCGATGGCAATGAGAAATCGCTCTACCACATCATAAAGCCTGAAATAGATTTTGCTCCGGGCACCGACGAGCACGCGCAGTGTGTGTATGACAAGGCTGTGGAGAACTTCAAGAAATTTCAGGAGAAGGGCTGGCTTGTGCAAGACAAGGATGAGCACTACTACATCTATGCCCAGACGATGAATGGCCGCACGCAATATGGCATTGTGGTGGCAGCCTGGGTGAACGACTACATGGAAGGTCGCATCAAGAAGCATGAGCTCACTCGCCGCGACAAGGAGGAGGACCGCATGAAGCATGTGCGCATCAATGATGCCAACATTGAGCCGGTGTTCTTCTCGTTTCCCGACAACGAGGCACTTGCCCGCGTGATTGCCGACACCATAAAGCGTGAGCCTGAATATGACTTCACGAGCGAGGATGGCTTTGGTCACCACTTCTGGGTGATTGACGACAAGGCTACGATTGATGCCGTGACTGAGGCTTTCGCGCAGATTCCGGCACTCTATATTGCCGACGGACATCACCGCTCGGCTGCAGCAGCCCTTGTGGGAGCCGAAAAGGCAAAGGCTAATCCTAATCATACGGGCAGTGAGGAGTATAACTACTTCCTGGCAGTGTGCTTTCCGGCATCGCACCTCAATATCATCGACTATAACCGCGTGGTGCGCGACCTTAATGGCCTCACTGTGGAGCAGTTGCTTGAGCGTATCGGTGAGAATTTCACCGTTGAGGCTAAGGGCAAGGATATCTACAAGCCTGAGCATTTGCACAATTTCTCGCTCTATGTGGGTGGAGAGTGGTATTCGCTCACTGCGAAGCCCGGCACCTATAACGACAGCGACCCGATAGGTGTGCTCGATGTGACTATTTCGTCGGACCTGATTCTGCGCGACATACTTGGCATTACCGACCTGCGTAGCGACAAGCGCATCGACTTTGTGGGTGGCATACGCGGACTTGGAGAGCTGAAGCGACGTGTGGATAGTGGCGAAATGGCGATGGCACTGGCGCTCTATCCGGTGACTATGCAGCAGATTATCGACATTGCCGACTCGGGCAACATTATGCCTCCGAAGACTACTTGGTTTGAGCCGAAGCTCCGTTCGGGATTGGTGATACATAAGTTGTCTTGAGAGGTAAGAGTGGAGAGTGGAGAGCGGAGAGTGGAGAGTGGAGAGTGGAGAGTGGAGAGGGAATTTTGAACTATGTAATTTGTTTTTCAGTGAAATTGACAAGACGGTATAGGTTACATATTATGATGCTTTGTTGGGCATTGGCGGCAACGCTGATGCTCACGGCGTGTTTTACCGGAGTGGAGAGCACAAAGGCTATCACCAAGAAGGACGTGAAGCGTGCACTTGAGGGTACGGAGGCTGCGGTTGATGATGAGCGTGGCAAGATGTATGTGGTGGAGAAGGCTTCGTTTGCCGATTGGCAACCCGGGAAGCTGTTTTATGTCACCGACGACAATGTGAAGCTGCTTTTTGCACCGAGTGCATCGAGAGTTGCGTCCACGTCGCTACAGCAGCACTATCTTAGCTACAAGCGCTATAGCACCGACACTTCGATCGAAGGGAAGGAGTGTGTGGTGATTACGTTTGCCGATGAGTCAGGAAATGAATACGTACTGCCCACCAACAAGACGCTTGATGAGCTTTCGCAACCACAGTCGCCTTATTCCATCCCGTTTCTCATTGATATGGACGAGGTGCTGCAATTGCGCACAATGCTCTCGGGCAAGGAGGTGTATGTGAAGTCGCCGCTGTGGTATGATGCACAGGGTGAGCTCACTACGGGCAGGAAATTTGTGAAAGTGACGATAAATGACGTGCTGCCGGGCAACAAGGTGTTCCCCTATAAGGTGCGTTTTGCCGATGGCGACAGGGAGGCATATCTCTATATGTCGTCGGCACAATCGTCGGTGCAAAACCGCACTTATACCGACCTTTTCAGCGACAGCGATGTGCATCTGCGCTATCCCGAGATAAGCGATGAAAACTGGGCGTGCATAGTGCGTGGCGATGTGGCACTCGGCATGACTAAGGATGAATGTCGATTGTCGTTAGGCTCGCCGAAGACGGTTGACCGCCGCCCGACGTATGACGGGCTTGTGGAATATTGGACCTACGACAATGGCGTGTATCTCATTTTTGAGGACGGACTGCTGAGGAGATATAGGAAATAGGTTATTAAGATTATGAAGATATTGTTTTTAGGAACAGGAACATCGACGGGTGTTCCGCAGATAGGTTGCCACTGCCGTGTGTGCACAAGCAGCGACCCACGCGACAAGCGCTATCGTGCCTCGGCAATGGTGGAGGTGGAAGGGAAGCATCTGCTCATTGATTGCGGTCCCGACTTCCGTTCGCAAATACTCACGGTGGAGAATCCGCAGGTGGATGCAGTGCTTGTCACCCACAGCCACTACGACCATGTGGGCGGTTTTGACGATTTGCGTCCGTTTTGCTACAAAACTCCAATGCCGGTGTATGGCCGAGCCGATGTGCTCACAGACTTGCGCAACCGCATACCATATTGCTTCCGCGAGCATCTCTATCCCGGGGTGCCTACATTCGACCTGCGGGAGATTCAGAGCGAGCCTTTCACATTTGAGGGCATTGAAATAGAGCCGCTACCGGTGTGGCACTATAAGTTGCCGATAGTGGGCTACCGCATAGGCAACATGGCATATATCACCGACGCAAAGACGATTGACGACTCTACCCTCGACCGCATCAGCCGAATTGACACTCTCATTATCAACTCGCTGCGAATAGAGCCACACATGTCGCACATGTCGCTGAGCGAAACGCTTGCAGTGATAGAGCGGGTGAAGCCACGCCGAGCCTATCTCATACACATGAGCCACCAGATGGGGCTTCACGGCGAGTCACCGAAACTGCTGCCCGAGGGAGTTGAACTCGCCTACGACGGCATGAGCATCACGGTGTGAAAAAATGAATAAACAGCGAGCATTTTTTGCTTATGAAAGCCGGGAGTTTTTATAATTTGCAAAAAATGTAGTAATTTTGCAATCTGAAATATACACGACAATAACGACTTCACATTTTTATGAACACAATAAGAAATTTCTGCATTATTGCCCATATCGACCATGGCAAGAGTACGCTTGCCGACCGACTCCTTGAAACCACGAGCACTGTGGTGGGAAAGGATATGCAAGCGCAGGTGCTTGATGACATGGACCTTGAGCGCGAGCGTGGTATCACCATAAAGAGCCATGCCATACAGATGCAGTATGTTCACAATGGTGAGACTTACACTCTAAACCTTATTGACACTCCGGGACACGTGGATTTCTCCTACGAGGTGTCGCGCTCGATTGCAGCCTGCGAGGGTGCTCTGCTCATTGTGGATGCTTCGCAGGGCATACAGGCACAGACTATCTCAAACCTCTACATGGCAATCGACAATGACTTGGAGATAATTCCGGTGATAAACAAGGTGGACCTCGACAGTGCTAAGCCCGATGAGGTGGAGGACCAGATTGTTGACTTGCTTGGCTGCGACCGCGAGGAGATTATCCGTGCGAGTGGAAAGACGGGAATTGGAATCAACGACATTCTTGAGGCGATAGTGGAGCGCATACCGGCACCAAAGGGCGACAAGAATGCTCCGCTGCAGGCGCTAATTTTCGACTCGGTGTTTAATCCATTCCGCGGCATCATTGCCTACTTCAAGATTCTTAACGGAACCATCCGCAAGGACGATTTCGTGAAATTTGTGAACACCGACAAGGAGTATCACGCCGATGAGATAGGAGTGCTGAAGCTACAGATGTCGCCGCGTCAGGAGCTGTCGGCGGGCAATGTGGGATATATCATTTCGGGCATAAAGACGTCGAAGGAGGTGCGTGTGGGCGACACCATCACGCATGTGGATAATCCGTGCAAGGAGGCTATAGAGGGCTTCCAGGAGGTGAAGCCGATGGTGTTTGCCGGTGTATATCCTATCGAGACCGAAGACTTTGAGAATCTTCGCTCGTCGCTTGAAAAGTTGCAGCTCAACGATGCATCGCTCACATTCCAGCCGGAGTCGTCGGTGGCACTTGGATTTGGCTTCCGCTGCGGATTCTTGGGGCTGTTGCACATGGAGATTGTACAGGAACGCCTGAGCCGCGAATTTAACATGGAGGTGATAACCACCGTGCCCAACGTGTCGTATCGCATATATGACAAGAAGGGAGGGATGACCGAGGTGCACAATCCGGCAGGACTTCCCGACCTCACGATAATCGACCACATTGAGGAGCCATATATCCGCTCGTCGATTATCACGCAAGCCGACTACATAGGTCCAATAATGACGTTGTGCCTTGGCAAGCGCGGAGAGCTTGTGAAGCAGGAATATATCTCGGGCAACCGAATGGAGCTGATTTTCGACCTTCCGCTTGGAGAGATTGTGATTGACTTCTACGACAAGCTGAAGAGCATTTCAAAGGGTTATGCTTCATTTGACTACCATATCCACGACTTCCGCGAGTCGAAGCTTGTGAAGCTCGACATTCTGCTCAATGGCGACCCGGTGGATGCGCTGAGTACGCTCACGCACTTCGATAATGCAGTGCCTTTTGGCCGCCGCATGTGTGAGAAGTTGAAGGAGCTTATTCCGCGCCAGCAATTCGACATTGCCATTCAGGCCGCAATCGGTGCGAAGATTATAGCCCGCGAAACTATCAAGGCAGTGCGCAAGGATGTGACTGCGAAGTGCTATGGAGGCGATGTGAGCCGTAAGCGCAAGTTGCTTGAGAAGCAGAAGGCGGGAAAGAAGCGCATGAAGCAGATTGGTTCGGTAGAGGTGCCGCAAAAGGCGTTCCTTGCCGTGCTGAAGCTCGACTAAACCATCAAAGATATAAGCATAAACCGCCCTTGCTGCACATGGTGTGGCAAGGGCGGTTTTTGTGCGTGCTAAATGGGGTGGGGAGGTTATTCAAATTTTATGGATTTTGAGGGCTTTATCGATGAGATTATCATGGATGGGGCAAGCAGTGTGAAATAGGACACCACAACTACACCCACGTTGAGAGCAATGATGTAGAGCCAATTAATCTCGATGGGGACGTAGGGGATGTAGTAGCTTTCGGCGTCGAGCTTCAGCAGATGGAAGTGCTGCTGCAACAGTGCAAAGCCTATTCCGAGCGCGTTGCCATAGATGAGTGACTTGAGGATGAGTTTCTGGGTGAGATAGATGAAAACGCGACGCGTTGAGCCGTTGGTGGCGCCGAGAGTTTTGAGGATGCCAATCATATTGATTCGCTCGAGCACAATCATGAGTAGTCCGGCAATGAGAGTGAAAGCCGAAACCACAGTCATGAGAATGATGATGATAATCACATTCATGTCGAGGAGGTCGAGCCAGGAGAAGTAGGCGCTGTTGTTGTTGGTAGTGTCGGTAACGGAATATAAAATGGGAGATTCCTTGTCGATAGTGTTGCGGGATAGCAGGCGATAGATGTCGTATGCCTGATTTTGAACCTCGTCGATGTCGCGTGTGTTGATGCCGATGTAGGTGCCAATGTTTGGTTGCCATCCGTTCACGCCCTGGAGTGCCGCAATGTTTCCGACGATGAAAGAGTTGTCAAACTCATCGAAGTCGGTAGAGAAGATGCCAACGACGAGCGACCGACGCACGCGCACACGTTCGTCGATGAAATAGGTGAGAACCTTGTCGCCCACGTTGAGGCGAAGTTGTGATGCCACTTTTTGCGAGATGATTACCTCGGCGACATTGGCAGAGTCGGTCACAAGAGGCACACGGCCGCCAGTGAGGCAACTTTTGAAGAAATCCCAGCAGAAGCAGCTATCCACACCGCGATACACGATGCCTTTGAAGTCGTTGTCGGTTTTGAGAATAGCAGGTTTCTCAGCGATTAGGCTCACGCTGCTTAGGTGCTTTGCGAGATTGCTGCTGTTGATAATGGGCATCACGTCGAGGGCATCGACGGTGGAGTAGTTGGTGCCATTGACGAGGACAGCCGAATTGGTGACCTTTATGTGAGGGTCGATATTGAAGATTTTATTTGATATTTCGCGCTTGAAACCGCACACGATAGTGATGGAAAGAATCATCACAACGATAGCTAGCACCATTCCGATAACGGCAATGGTGAGATTAGGGGCAGCCGAACGTTCGTTGGAGCCTTTAAGTTTCAATCGGCGGGCAATGAATAATTCAAAACGCATGTTACAGAGTGAATTTTGTTGCAAAATTAGTGCAAGGCGAGTGTACTGGCAAATAAAAACGGAAGTTTTTAATTTGACAGAACCGAGCCGCCGCCGAATTTATCCAAAATCAGTGCAAGGCGAGTGTACTGGCAAATAAAAACGGAAGTTTTTAATTTGGCAGAACCGAGCCACCGCCGAATT
>JBJFEF010000359.1:0-3720 GCA_051890435.1 Muribaculaceae bacterium | reverse complement strand
CTTACCTCTTACCTCTTACCACTTACCTCTATGGATAGAAGAATGCATTGGGACCGCCTCATATGCGACAAGCGACTGGGGCTGGAGCATTACACCGACAGCAAGGGCGGCATACGCAGCGACTTTCAGCGCGACTACGACCGATTGATTTTCTCGTCGCCATTTCGCCGGTTGCAAAACAAGACTCAGGTGTTCCCCTTGCCGGGAAGCATTTTCGTGCACAACCGCCTCACGCACAGCCTTGAGGTGGCGAGTGTGGGAAAATCGCTTGCCAGCGAGGTGGCAAAGGAGCTTCGCAAGAAGTACGACGGCGAGCCGTGGATTGCAAAATTTGACGACATCGACGAGATAGTGGCTGCCGCTTGCCTTGCGCACGACTTGGGAAATCCGCCTTTCGGTCACTCCGGAGAGAAGACCATAGGTGCTTTTTTCAGCGAGGGCGAAGGGCAATCGCTGCGCGAGCGCCTCACCGAGCGGCAGTGGGCCGACTTGGTGCACTTTGAGGGAAATGCCAACTCATTCCGCCTGCTTGTGCATCAATTCAAGGGACGCCGACCGGGAGGCTTCGCTATGACCTATTCCATGCTTGCCTCGATAGTGAAATATCCCTATTCGTCGCTCAGAGCCAATGCCAAGGGCAAATTCGGATTCTTCACCACCGAGCGCGACCTCTTCCTACGCATTGCCGATGAGGTGGGCTTGATACGCAAGGACGACGACGTGTATAGCCGCCATCCACTTGTGTATCTTGTGGAGGCTGCCGACGACATTTGCTACCAGATTATGGACATTGAGGACGCCCACAAGCTCAAGACGCTGGGCACACGCGAGGTGATCGACCTCTTGCTGGGATTCTTCGACGACAGCCGCAAGCAGCACATACGCGAGGTGATGGACTGCGTTGCCGACAAAAACGAGAAAGTGGTGTATCTGCGCTCGTGCATCATCGGCGAGCTGGTGAAGGAGTGTGCACGCACCTTTGTGGAGAATGAAGATGCCATAATGAGAGGTGAATTTGACGGATGCCTCATCGACCACATAAGCACGACGCCCCACAAGGCATATCAGGCGTGCTCGGATGTGGCTTACGACAAAATCTACCGCGCCAGCGACGTGGTTGACATCGACCTTGCCGGAAACCGCATCATCAATGAGCTACTGAAGCGTCTCACCGATGCCGTGCTTCACCCCGAGCGAAACTATTCGCAGCTGCTGCTGTCGAAATTCCCGCAGCAATATGATGTGGAGGCTCCCACGCTGTTTGAGAAAATCCAGGCGGTAATCGACCACATCAGCGGCATGACCGACGTGTATGCCCTCGACCTCTACCGCAAGCTCAATGGCATGTCGCTCCCCGCAGTGTGATGCACTGCTGATGGAAAGAAAAAATGCTGCATAATTTGCGTATAATGTTGCGAAGCAGTAATTTTGCAAGTGGAAAAACAATAGGAATTTTTATGATAAGAAGATTTTTTGCATTACTCACTATCGCTGTGTGTGCCGTGGCGCTCCATGCCGAGATACTCACTCCCGTGAAATGGACGAGTGAGGTGACCATGACCGACGACTCACATGGCGTAATGACCTTTACTGCCACGATCGACGATGGTTGGCACTTGTATTCAACCAATCTGCCGAAGGGCGGACCGCAGCCATTGACAATCACAATCGACACTGCCGATGGAGTCGCTTTGAATGGCGAACTTACGCCATCGAAGGCTCCACACGAGCAGGTGGATAATGTGTTTCACATGAAGCTCGGTTGGTGGACCGGTGGCGTGACTCTCACACAGGCTTTTACTGTTACCAAGCCCGATTATAGCTTGGAGGGATATTTGACCTACATGCTATGCAACGATGTCACTTGCCAGTCGCCGGCAAAGGAATATTTCAGCTTCAAGGGTGCTGCCAAGGCAGCTACACAGCCTGTCGCTGTGGATTCGGCAACTCCGTCGATACCTATGACCGAGCTGAAGCCAGCCGAGAAGGTGAATGTGGATGAGTTGTGGGCACCGGTTGATGCCGATGCAGCCGCTCAGGGCGATTCCTCCCGGGGTGCAAGCACTTCACATTCGTTCTGGTATATCTTCATAGGCGGATTTCTTGGCGGACTGCTTGCGCTGCTCACGCCGTGTGTGTGGCCCATGATTCCGCTCACAGTGAGCTTCTTCCTAAAGAAGAACACATCGCGTGCAAGTTCCATACGCGATGCCATGCTCTATGGCGGCTCAATCATAGTGATATATCTGCTCTTGGGATTGCTGATTACGGCGCTGTTTGGAGCAAGTTCGCTCAATGCGCTATCGACCAATGCCATTTTCAACATTATCTTTTTTGCGATGCTGGTGGTGTTTGCAATCTCATTCTTCGGAGCATTCGACATTAAACTTCCCGACTCGTGGGCGAACAAGATGGACAGCAAGGCCGAGGCAACAACCGGCTTGCTGAGCATCTTCTTCATGGCATTCACGCTCACGCTGGTGTCGTTTTCGTGCACGGGTCCGATTATAGGCACACTGCTTGTGGAGGCAGCCGGAATGGGCGACTTTACGGGTCCGGCAATCGGCATGGGCGGCTTTGCGCTGGCACTTGCCATACCGTTCACGCTGTTTGCCATTTTCCCGTCGTGGCTCAAGGAGATGCCCAAGTCGGGCGGATGGCTCAACTCGGTGAAGGTGGTGCTTGGCTTCATAGAGCTGGCACTGTCGCTGAAATTCCTCTCGGTAGCCGACCTTGCCTACGGATGGGGCATCCTCGACCGCGAGACCTTTGTGGCACTTTGGGTGGTGATATTTGCGCTGCTTGGCATGTATCTGCTTGGCAAGATACGCTTCAGCCACGATTCAGAGCTGAAGGGCGGCATAGGCGTGTTCCGCTTCTTCCTGGCGCTGATTTCGCTGTCGTTCTCGGTGTATTTGCTTCCCGGCTTGTGGGGAGCACCGCTCAAGAGCGTGAGTGCATTTGTGCCGCCGCTCTACACTCAGGATTTCAACCTCTATGGCGGAGGCTTCAGCGAGTATGACGACTACGATGAGGGAATGCGTCAAGGGGCAGCTCAGGACAAGCCTGTGCTTGTGGATTTCTCGGGCTACGGTTGCGTGAACTGCCGCAAGATGGAGGCCGCCGTGATGGACAACAGCCGCGTGCGCAAGGTGATTGAGGACAACTATGTGATGATAAAGCTCATGGTCGATGACAAGAAAGCCCTCCCCGAGCCCATCTATGTGGATGAGAACGGCAAGAAGGTGAAGCTCACCACCTACGGCGACCGCTGGAGCTACTTGCAGCGATATAAATTCGGTGCCAACTCGCAGCCCTACTATGTGGTGCTCAATGCCCGTGGCGAACTTATCTCGGGTCCGTACTACTACGACGAGAACATTGATAGCTTCATAGGCTTCCTCAACAAGGGAATTGAGAAGTATTGATAATTAATCGACATAAACTACATAAGGTAGCTAACGGGTGCTCGCAGCAGCTTAGTTGGCTACCTTAACTAATGATAAACGACTAAGAATTATGGCTAACAACCGTGAGGCGCGACTTGAGGCATTTGGCAAGCTGCTCGATGTGCTCGATGAATTGCGCGTGAAATGTCCGTGGGACGCCAAGCAGACCAATGAGAGCCTTCGCCCTAACACAGTGGAGGAGGTGATGGAGCTGAGCGACGCCCTGATGCGCGACGATGTGAAAGATATATGCAAGGAGCTTGGCGATGTG
>JBJFEF010000358.1:0-3726 GCA_051890435.1 Muribaculaceae bacterium | reverse complement strand
GTGAGAAACCCCGTAACTGGTTTGATGCTTTTTTCTTGCTCGATAAGCTTATTTCAAAATCGCGGGCAAAGCGAAAGGTGATATTCCTTGATGAATTGCCATGGATGGATACCCAGGCGAGCAATTTTCTGCCTGCTCTCGAACACTTTTGGAACGCATACGCTTCGGCTCGCAAGGATGTACTCTTGATAGTGTGTGGCTCGGCAACATCATGGATTATCAACAAGATTATTAACAACCATGGTGGTCTGCACAATCGCATCAATCGCAAAATCAATCTCAGGCAATTTTCGCTCTGCGAGTGCCAGCAATTTACCGATAAATTCAAGCTGGGTATGGAGCAGCGCCAAATTATGGAGTGCTATATGATTATGGGAGGTGTACCTTTCTATTGGTCGCTACTTCAGCGCGGTCTAAGTCTGCCACAAAATATCGACCGACTGTTTTTCGCCCCCGACGGTGAGCTTACCAATGAGTTCAACGCACTCTACCGCTCACTTTTCAAGAATCCGGATATCTACTTCGATGTGGTTAAGGCTTTAGGATTGAAAAAAGCCGGTATGACTCGCACCGAGATAATTGATGCCTGCAAATTCAGCGACAGTGGCAAGCTTTCGGTTGTGCTCGCCGACTTGGAGCACTGTGGTTTCATCAGAAAATATAACCATATAGGATGCAAAGCCAAGGATGCTCTGTTTCAGCTTATCGACGCTTTCACGCTGTTTTATTTTCATTTTATCCTCGACAATAATCGCCAAGACCCTGAATACTGGTCGAAAATCATTGGCAGTAGCACCCACAACACTTGGTGCGGATTGGCATTTGAGAGAATTTGTTTTGCTCACATTCCTCAGATTAAGAAAGCTCTGGGCATAAATGGTGTTTCTACGGCAGAATATTCGTGGACAGTGCGTCGAAAAGGCGATGTGCCGGGAGCCCAAATCGACCTTCTTCTTGATCGCAGCGATGAGACTATAAATATATGTGAAATCAAATATTCTTCGGGCGACTATGTGATGACCGATGATGAGGAGGTTAGAATACTAAGCCGCCGCGAACGTTTCTTGAAAGAAACCGGGACCTCAAAAGCCATACATCTCACCCTTATCACATCTCGCGGAGTGGCTCGGAACGCCCATTGCGACATCTTTCAGAGCTTTGTCTCAGCTAAGGATTTTTTCGAGAAAATTTAGTGACCTCGTTAAGTTGAAAAAATAGGGTAAATGGCTGAATAACAATAGAATAATGCTAATTTGCGATTTTTGAAACTCTGCGGAATCTCTATTTTTTTGCCACATTCCGCCGAGTTTCAGTTTTTTTGAGAGATGCCGAGAAATCAGTGTTTGTGTGTGATGATTAAGGCTCTGGTGAGGATGGGATTAGTGGGTGTCGGAGATTCCGGGGCAGGGCTTTATAGGGGGGATTAGGGCTCGTGGGCGGCGGCAGAGAGGAGGCGGTGGCCGATTTTGCAATAGAGGCACTTGCGGGCTTCGCAATACTCGCGACGAAGCTGTATCAGGGCTTGCGAGGTGAGGGCATCGGGGCACTTTATGCCGGCGGCGGTAAATGTTGCCACTACGCTGTTGCGCTCGGGACGCAGCGACTCAAGCAGTGCCACAGCACGGTCGGTGGTGGCGAAGCTGTCGGTCTTTTCGCCGTAGGCATAGTAGAGCGGCGCCACGGTGTTGATGAGCAGAATGTCGATTGAGCTGTTGCTCAGCGCACAATGTTCCACTTCGCTCGGTGCTCCGCCAAAGGTGTAATGGCTCGCCCAGAATCCGCTGAGATGCACCGTGAAAAGCTCGCGCAGCTGCTTCTCGGTGTCGCACTCAAGGATGCGCGTCATTAGGCTGAATCCACCCTCGATGAAGTGCGCGAGGAGGGCAATGCGGCGGTAGGGGAAATTTTGCGGACGTATGCGGAAAGCCTTCCACATTGAGCCGTTCATGGGCCGTAGGTCAAACTTATTGGCGAGGAAAGCATATTCGCGCTGAAGCGATTTGTAGTAGGGGATTGAAGCCAGACGGTCGTCGGCAAGCATACCCGCCTGTCCGAAGAGTAGAGCTTCGATTTGCAGCAGCGAGTCGCTGTGCTTGTGCAGCAGGCGTAGCGGAGTGCGGCGGGCGAGCATTTCAAAAGCATCGTTGTTGATGCCAAAACCCAGATTCCGGGCAAAAGTCACATAGCACACGTCTTCCCAACTGCCGCAGAAGGATTCATAGAGCGTCATCAGGCGATCCACCTTGCTTTGAAGCCGCTCGAAGGCGAGGCTTTCAATCCACTCGGTGATGGTGAGCTGCGGCACCGAGGCTATTTGCCGGGCACAAGGCAGCTCCACCTGAGCGCCCACGAGCGAGGCATAGCGCTCATTAAACAGGGGCGACACGCGCATCACCATTTGCGGAATCAACTCGCCGTTGGTGCGATGCACCGGAGCATCGTCGCGCTCTACCACATGGAGAATCACCGAGTCGTAGGCAGGGTCGGAGTTGTGGCCGTGGCGAGCCCAGTCGGAGGCACGCACATGAATTTCCACGTTGCCGGCCCACATGTGGCCGTCGATTTCCACCTTGGCATTGAAGAAGTCGGGCCCCGCATCCTCGTTGAGGCGTCCGGGGTCGATAATGCGCACGCGCCTGCCATCGACGGTAGCCATTTCAGCCATGTCGTAAAGCCGGTGTTGCCACACATATTGCATAAGTTTCTCCATCATGGTGCAATTCCTCCCATTTGCAAAAATACATAAAAAATGTGAGATACCAACATCAGCACCCCAAAGAACCCATTTTTTTTGAAAGGAAATTTCAGCTAAAAGAGTGCCTGGTTTCATAATTAATCACTATATTTGCATCAATTACCAAGTATTACGGCTTCTCAAGGCTGTTATAATAAGATACAGCTTGATTTGCCTACAATATCAGCACAACAAAGCGTTGACATCAGAGAAATTAAAAAAAGCAGATTATAGAATGGCAAAAAGGAATTTAAATAAAGCGAAAGAAGCGAAGAAAGATGAGTTTTACACTCAGCTTGAAGACATTAACAATGAGCTGAAGCATTATCGCGAGCATTTTCGTGGTAAAACAGTGCTGTGCAATTGCGATGACCCGCGTGTCAGCAATTTCTTTACCTATTTTGCTTATAATTTTGAGTTTCTTGGCTTGAAGAAATTGATAACTACTTGCTACAAAAACCAAAATGCCGACTTGTTCACGCAAGGTCAGTGCGAGAGAGCAGTATATTTGGTTTACGAAGGCGACAAGAATGGCAATCACATTCCCGATGCTGAAGAAATAGGGGTGTTGCCTTTGAAGGGTGACGGCGACTTCAGAAGTCGGGAGTGCATCGAGCTGTTGAAAGAAGCTGATATTGTTGTCACCAACCCGCCGTTTTCTTTATTCAGAGAATATGTGGCGCAACTCATTGAGTATGATAAGAAATTCTTGATTATCGGACATCAAAATGCCTTATCGTATAAAGAAATATTCCCCCTTATACAACAAAATAAACTTTGGCTCGGCTATGGCTTTAAGGGAGGAGCTGCTCACTTTATTTCTCATTATGAGGATAAAGCAACAGCTGGCGACCACCGTGAAGGCATGATACGTGTTTCTGGAGTAACATGGTTCACCAACCTTGAAACACCTAAAAGGCATGAGAACATTATCTTATATAGGGAAATTCAGTTAATGGCTTGAATTTTCAACCGGGGAAAGGCTCGTGATG
>JBJFEF010000357.1:8064-13844 GCA_051890435.1 Muribaculaceae bacterium | reverse complement strand
AGGAACATTGTGCGGAGCGATGTTCCCGAGCCTTTCGGCGCTACCAATATCACATCAATGTCAGCCGGTGGAATAATGCCGGTGCGCTCCTTATAGGTGATACCGAAGCCGTGCGAGAAGTAGAGTGCCTTGCCTGCTGTCAAGTGCGGCTTAATCTTCGGCCACACTGCAATCTGTGCAGCGTCCGAGAGCAGATACTCCACGATTGTTGCACGCTTCACTGCCTCCTCTATCTCAAAAAGTGTCTCTCCCGGAACCCAGCCATCTGCCACGGCCTTGTCCCATGTCTTGCTCTCCTTGCGCTGGCCTACTATCACATTGAAGCCATTGTCGCGCAAGTTCATGCTCTGACCCGGTCCCTGTACTCCATAGCCAATCACTGCGATTGTCTCATTTTTCAACACTTCTCTTGCTTTCTCAAGTGTAAATTCTTCGCGGGTTACTACATTCTCTTCTACCCCGCCAAAATTCATTACTGCCATAATTTCGTTTTTCTATGTGTAAGTTGTAAAATTTATTTTTTTCTTTGTTCCCTATTCTTCTGTCGCAACACATTCTTCGCGGTAGTCACACGCCTCAAATTGCATCCTCGCCCTGCATCGTGCCACCCCGTCAGCCTCTATTTCAGCACTTATGTCGAGCTCGTTGCGGTCGTCGAAGTGTATGTTCACCGTTTCTCCGCCAAGGCACTCCTTCATGTAGGCAATGTCGAGGCGCTTCATGCGATAGGCATCATAGTGCTCAAGCCTCAAGCGGTTCATCAATATCTTCACATAGCTCACGCTGTTCACGTGGCGGTTCGAGTCAAGATCGATGTAGCCAAATGTGTATGGCTCGCAGCGCCCTTCTTTCACCTGCGCCAACCGCGGAACGGCACCCATCGGGCTGCGGCGTTCCGACACGTTGCGGCTGATGTAGCTGAGCTTCGATATGTCGCACATCACTCGCTGCCGGGTGTCAATCACCATCCAGATGCTCTTTGCCGTGCCTATTTCATTGCCCACTCCATCGGTGATGCTGAAGTTTCGCTCCGAGAAGTGGCGGTTATAGCTCTCCACCCATGTGGTAATCACATATTCCTCATTCACGTGGGGATAGCGATGCATCTCCACCGACACTCGCGAGAGAACCCAAGCCTGGCCGTCTTCCTTCAGCCGCGAATAGCCCACACCCCATGCGTTGGCGTGCTCTGTCGCCACCTCTATCAGGCGCGACACTATCAGCGGCATTGGCAACCGCGCCTCGGGGTCACACTCCCCGGCCGTGAGATAGTAGGTGTGGCTATATTCCCTCACCAATTTCTCTATCTGGGCTTTCGATGCCTCCGAGTATGCCTCAAGGGCATCATTCCATGCCACCGTTTCCGGGGCTCCTGTCACTGGTGCTTCCATTCCTCCTCAAGCTCTTCCTTGCACTGGTTGCGTTTCTCCAAGAACTCCGTCACATATTCCTGAGTGCACTTGGTCACCGCCACACGGCCGCTGCGCACAAACTGGCGTATGTCGAAGCGCTTCAGCTCCTCAAAGAGCGACTGCGTCTCCTCATAGTGCCCCGATTTCTCCAGCACCGTGTATTCCGGCGTTATCTCAAGTATGCGGGCGTTGTGCTTGCGTATGATTGCCTCCATGTTCGGCTCCACCAGCAACTGTGGCGTAGGCACCTTGTAGAGCGCTATCTCCTGATACACTATCTCATCGTCGGTATAGTAGAATGCCTTCAGCACATCTATGCGCTTCTCTATCTGCTTCACCAGCTTGTCGATGGTCGTCTGGTCGCTATAAGCCGTTATCGTGAACTTATGCACTCCTTCTATCGACGATGGCGACACCGATAGCGTCTCGATATTCAGCTTTCTGCGTGTGTAGATTATCGAAATCTGGTTCAATATTCCCACACGGTTCTCGGTAAACACCGCAACGGTATATAATTTCTTCTCTTCCATCTGCGTCATTTTTCTATTTCATATTTCTCCTCACGGCTCAGCAAGATATTATCCACTCTCGCTCCTGCCGGTACCATAGGATAAACCATGCACATCGGGTCGATATTCACATTGAGCAGATATGCCCCCTTGTGGGCAACCATGCGCTCTATCGCCCCGTCGAGCTGTTCGCGACTCTCCACGTCTTCCGCAGCTATGCCGTATGCTTCGGCAAGCTTCTTGAAGTCGGGATTAACCATCGGCGTCTGCGAGTAGCGGCTGTGCTGGAAAAGTTCCTGCCACTGGCGCACCATACCCAAGAAGTTATTGTTCAAGAGTATTATCTTCACATCCAGGTTATGCTCAAGTATCACCCCAAGCTCTTCCACTGTCATTTGCAAGCCTCCGTCGCCGGTAAAGAAGCACACTGTGCGCTCAGGTGCTCCGAATTTCGCTCCTATCGCAGCCGGTAGTCCAAATCCCATCGTGCCAAGTCCGCCCGACGTGATGATGCTGCGCGGCTCGGTGAAACCGAAGTAGCGCGACGAGAACATCTGGTTCTGTCCCACATCGGTCACAAGCACTGCCTTGTCGCCTGTGGCTTTCGACACCTTATATGCCACCTCGCCCATATTCATCAGTCCCTCAGTGGGATGAATATCCTTTTCTATCACCTTCTCCTGCTCTATGCGGGCATCCGGCTCAAAGCTGGCAAGCCAATCGCTGTGTTTCTTTGCCTCCACCTTGGCTACGAGCTTCTCAAGCACGGTCTTGGCATCGCCGTGAATCGCAACATCGGTCTTGATTATCTTGTCAAATTCCGACGAGTCGATATCCACGTGTATCACCTTTGCCTGCTTCACAAATGCACTTGTGTCGCCCGTCACGCGGTCGTCAAATCGCATTCCCACCGCTATCACCACATCGGCTCGCGTGGTGGCAATGTTGGCTGCCACGTTGCCGTGCATGCCCAGCATTCCCACATTCAGCCTGTGCGCAGTGGCAATGGTCGATTTTCCAAGCAAGGTGCATGCCACCGGTATATCTGCCTTCTCGGCAAGTGCCTTCAGCTCAGACTCGGCTTGTGAAAGCTCAATGCCGTGTCCGGCAAAAATCAGCGGACGCTCGGCTGCATTGATAAGCTCGGCTGCTGCTTCTATGTCGCTGTCGTTCACTTCAGGATAAGGTATGTAGCTGCGTATGTAGTTGCATTTCTTGTAGTCGCTCCACTCCACCTTCTCAAGCTGTGCATTCTTTGCAAAGTCGAGCACCACCGGTCCGGGTCGTCCCGTCGTGGCTATGTAGAAAGCTCTCGACACTGCCCACTGTATGTCGGCAGCACTGCGTATCTGGTAGCTCCACTTCGTGAGTGGCTGCGTGATGCCTATCACGTCGGTCTCCTGGAATGCATCTGAGCCAAGCGAGGCACTTGCCACCTGTCCCGTAATCACCACCATCGGCGTGCTGTCCATCTGCGCATCGCTAAGTCCCGTAATCACATTAGTCGCTGCAGGACCCGATGTCACAAGCACCACTCCCGGGCGTCCCGACACGCGCGAGTAGCCCTCGGCTGCGTGTGTTGCTCCCTGCTCGTGGCGCACCAATATGTGTCGCAGTTCTTTCTGATAGTCATAGAGCACGTCATACACCGGGATTATCGCTCCTCCGGGGTATCCGAATATAGTATCGACGCCTTCAGCGATAAGCGACTTCACCAGCGCCTCGGCTCCTGTAATCTGATTGCTCATAAATGTTTCGTTATATTGTAGTATGTTTTTTCCGTTTCCTTGTCATTCGCGCACTCCGCCCTTGTCGGCTGAGGTCACCATCGATGCGTATGCCTGCAGTGCCTTCGACACCACACGGTTGCGGTGCTTCGGGGTGAAAGCCTCCTTGCCGCGTGCCTCTTCTTCGGCTCGGCGCGCTGAAAGCTCCTCATCACTCAAGCGCACATTGATGCTGCGCTCGGGTATGTTGATTTCTATCACGTCGCCGTCGCGCAACAGTCCCACATTGCCTCCGCGGGCAGCTTCGGGTGAGATATGGCCTATCGAGAGTCCCGATGTTCCGCCCGAGAAGCGGCCGTCGGTAATCAAGGCGCATGCCTTGCCGAGGTGCTTCGATTTGATATACGATGTCGGGTAAAGCATCTCCTGCATTCCGGGACCTCCCTTCGGTCCCTCATAGGTGATTACCACCACGTCGCCTGCCTCCACCTTGTCACCGAGGATTCCCTCCACGGCATCGTCTTGCGACTCATACACCTTTGCCTTGCCCGTGAAGTGGAATATGCTCTCATCCACTCCTGCAGTCTTCACCACGCAGCCGTCTTTGGCAATGTTGCCATAGAGCACTGCAAGTCCGCCGTCTTTCACATAAGCGTGCTCAAAGTCGCGTATGCAGCCGTTGGCGCGGTCGGTGTCGAGCGATGGATAATATGTAGCCTGTGGTCCGAGCTTCGTAGTGCGTATGCCACACGCTGCGCTGCTCCACATGTTGCGTGCCTTGTCGCTGAAGTCTTTGCCCTCAATGGCAAATTTGTCGATTGCCTCACCAAGTGTGAGTCCGTCCACGCGCTTCAGCGTGGTGTTCACCAGTCCGTGCTTGGCAAGTATTCCCATTATCGACATGATTCCGCCTGCGCGGTTCACATCCTGGATGTGATATTTCGAGTTTGGCGACACCTTGCACAGCACCGGTGTCTTGCGCGACAGTGCGTCGATGTCCTTCATCGTGAAATCCACTCCTGCCTCATTTGCTACTGCAAGCAGGTGCAGCACGGTGTTGGTGCTGCCTCCCATGGCAATGTCGAGCGTCATGGCATTGAGCATAGCCTCGCGTGTGGCAATGCTACGCGGAAGCACGCTCGTGTCTTCGTTGTCGTAGTAGGCATGGCAGTTCTCCACTATCTTCTTCGCAGCTTGGCGGAAGAGTTCCTTGCGGTTGGTGTGTGTTGCCACTATGGTGCCGTTGCCGGGCAGTGCCAGGCCTATCGCCTCATTCAAGCAGTTCATCGAGTTGGCAGTAAACATTCCCGAGCATGAGCCACACGTCGGGCAGCCAAATTCCTCTATCTTGCTCACTGTCTCGTCATCTACCGAGCTGTCGGCTGAGTCAATCATCACATCTATCAGGTCGAGAGCACGGTTGCCGAGTTTCCCGGCTTCCATAGGTCCTCCCGACACAAAAATAGCCGGAATATTCATCCTCATCGCTGCCATAAGCATTCCCGGAGTGATTTTGTCGCAGTTGCTGATGCACACCATAGCATCGGCACGGTGAGCATTCACCATATATTCCACGCTGTCGGCTATCAAGTCGCGCGATGGCAGCGAGTAGAGCATTCCGTCGTGTCCCATCGCTATGCCGTCGTCGATGGCGATAGTGTTAAATTCTGCCGCATAGCAGCCAAGCTTCTCTATCTCCTGCTTCACATATTGTCCTATCTCATGAAGGTGTGTGTGGCCGGGCACAAACTGTGTGAACGAGTTCACAATTGCTATCACCGGCTTGCCCATCATCTCAGGCTTCATTCCGTTGGCACGCCACAAGGCTCGTGCGCCTGCCATTCGCCTTCCGTTCATCGTGATGGCACTTCTTAATGGAATACTCATGATTTCTCTGTTTTTTATTGTTGTAGCAAAAAACCTTCCCCCCTTCTATTACTTTCTGTAATGTGTGGAGGAAAGGTCTCAATTTCTTTATATGTTTTTATATTTCTTTTGTCGCTTTGAATTGTGCGACTCCTCCAATCAATTTCCAATAATCACCACGACCACGACACCAATTAGCGCCACGACCGATAGAATCACCGAAATGTTAATCAAAGAAGTGTTCATAATTCAATCCTTTCTGTTCT
>JBJFEF010000357.1:0-7964 GCA_051890435.1 Muribaculaceae bacterium | reverse complement strand
CTTAAAACCGTGGCAAAGTTATAGCTTATTGACGTAAATAGCAAATATTTTCCATAAAAAACTCCAACAATCTTACAAATTATCACTCCATCCCACCCTTTTCCCTCCAATTCCCCACATTTTCCCCACCAAAAACAATACATTTTCGTTCCCTCCATCCGCAGCTCCTCTCCCAATTCTCTTCTTTTCCTTTTCTTCTACTCATATTTTTCGCACTCTTTCTGCTCTCCTACCATTTTTTTCCGTAATTTTGCACTCAGTTTTCCCACAAATAATCACATTTTCATGGAGAAGGAATTTGAATCGGGGCTGCTCGAGGCAGCCGTCAATGAATTTGCTAAGCTGCCCGGCATCGGCCGCAAGACTGCCCTACGTCTGGTTCTCTATCTGCTGCGTCAAAACGAAGACGTCGCTCTGCAGTTCGGCGAAGCTATCATCAAGCTTCGCAAGGAAATACGCTATTGCTCGGAGTGCCACAACATTTCCGAGCACGACGTGTGCCCCATTTGCTCCAACCCTCTCCGCGACAAATCCACAATCTGCGTGGTCGAGAACGTCAAAGACGTGATGAGCATCGAGAACACCCACCAGCATAATGGCACCTACCATGTGCTCGGCGGCTTAATCTCACCTATGGATGGTGTCGGCCCGCAGGATATCGAAATCGACAGCCTCGTCTCCCGGGTAGCTTCAGGCTCGGTCAAAGAGGTTATCCTCGCCCTCAGCGCCACTATGGAGGGCGACACCACCAATTTCTACATCTTCCGACGACTTGCACCCTTCCCCGACGTGAAAATCACCATGCTCGCCCGCGGTGTGAGCGTTGGCAACGAAATTGAATACACCGACGAACTAACCCTCGGCCGCTCTATCATCAATCGCACCCTCTTCTCCGACTCTTTCCCCAAACAATAGCAGCAATACAATATTATCCCTATTTTCAGCGTTATTATGAGGTATAGGTCGCAAAAAAACCGACCCATTTTTTGCTTTTTATTATTATGACGTATCCTCGCATTATCAGCATATTGTTCTCTGCTCTGCTGCTCCTCTCCGCATTTGGAGCAACAGCACAAGTGAAACTGAGCGGCAAAGTTACCGACGAAAACGGAAGCCCAATCGAGTTTGCCTCGGTGCGAATCGACGGCACAGCTATCGGCACCAACACCGACACCAAAGGCGACTACGCCCTATCAGTGCCTCAGCGCGACACCGTGATGGTGGTGTTCTCCTGCATCGGCTACAGCGACGTTCGCCGTCGCCTCATTGAGCCTCGTGGAAACATGACCCTCAATGCCAAGCTCTATGCCAAAACCGAACAGCTCAACGACCTAGTCGTCACCGAGTTCAAGAAGCAGACCAACCAGATGCAGGGCATCGACATCTCAAAAATCAATCTCACCCCCGACGTTGCAGGTGGCGGAGTCGAATCGGTTATCACCACCATGGCTGGCGTCAGCTCCAAAAACGAAATGAGCTCGCAATATATGGTGCGCGGCGGTAGCTACGACGAAAACAGCGTATATATCAACGGCATCGAAATCTACCGTCCTCAGCTCATCAGCTCCGGACAGCAAGAGGGCCTCAGCATCATCAATCCCGACCTTGTGGGTAGCGTCAACTTCTCCACCGGCGGTTTCAGTGCCGAGTATGGCGACCGAATGTCGTCGGTGCTCGACATCACCTACCGCGAGCCCGAGTCGCTCGAAGGCGCCGTTTCCATGAGCCTCCTTGGCGGTAGCGCTTCGTTCGGACAAGGCTCCAAGCGCTTCTCCCAGATGCATGGCTTCCGCTACAAGCGCAATTCTTCGCTCCTTGGCTCTCTCGAAACAAAAGGCGAATACGACCCGCAATATTTCGACTACCAGACTCACCTCAACTTCCGCATCAGCAACCGCTGGAAGGCTTCTTTCCTTGGCAACATTGCCATCAACAACTACCGTTTCACCCCCGAGTCGCGCGAGACGAGCTTCGGCACTTCCACAAATGCCAAGCAATTCAAGGTCTATTTCGATGGAATGGAAAAGGATAAGTTTGAAACCTACTTCGGTGCCCTATCGCTCAATTACCGCCACTCCCGCAGCTCCGATTTCACCCTCCTTGCTTCCGGCTACCTCACCAACGAGCTGGTGAGCTACGACATTCACGGCGAGTATTGGCTCGACGAGGCTGGAACCAACGCCGGCGAGTCGGGCGAAAGCATCGGCGGCGAGCTCGGCGTGGGCAAATATCACGAGCATGCTCGCAACCGCCTCAAGGCAAGTGTGTTCTCCATTGCTCTCAACGGAAACACTTCCCTACGCAACAATAATCTATCCTATGGCGTGAATTTCAAGCACGAGGCTATCTACGACCGCACCCGCGAGTGGGAGCAGCGCGACTCCGCCGGTTATTCTCTGCCTCACACCGGCTCAGGAGTGAATATGATTTACAATCTCACCTCTAAGCAGGATATGAGCAGTAACCGAATCTCGGCCTTCGCCCTCGACAGCTACAAGCTTCTCACCAACGCCGGTATGCTCACCGTCAATGCCGGCTTACGAATGAGCTACTGGGATTTCAATAAGGAATTTCTACTCAGCCCTCGCGCCAGCGTGGGTTTCGTGCCCAAGCGTAACGAGAAGTTTGCCTTCCGTTTCGCTACAGGTCTCTACTATCAGGCTCCGTTCTACAAAGAATACCGCAAAGAAGTCTCCGACGACCACGGCAACACATACATCGTCCTAAACTCCGACATCAAGTCGCAGCGCAGCCTCCACTTTATCCTCGGCGGCGACTACACCTTCCGCTCTCTCAACCGCCCATTCAAGCTCACCGCCGAACTCTATTACAAAAACCTCTCCAACCTCATTCCCTACGAAATCGACAACCTCAAGATGGTGTATTCGGGCGTCAACAGCTCCAAAGGCTTCGTATCGGGTATCGACTTCAAGTTCTTCGGGCAGTTTGTCGAGGGAACCGACTCTTGGCTCAGCTTCTCTCTCATGAAGACACAAGAAGACCTAAACGGCGTGAAAGTGCCTCGCCCTACCGACCAGCGTTATAGCGTAGCTCTATTCTTCACCGACTATTTTCCAAAATTCCCCAAGGCAAAATTCAGCCTCAAAGCGATTTTCTCCGACGGACTTCCCACCACGTCGCCTCGCACCACACGCGACGTGTCCTACTTCCGCGCTCCTGCCTACAAGCGCGTCGATGTGGGCGTATCCTATCAGCTCGTGGGCGGCAGCAGCTCAAAGCCATCTAATTTCCTGCGTCACTTCAAGAGCGTGTGGATCGGGCTCGACTGCTTCAACCTCTTCGACATCTCCAATGTCAGCAGCTACTACTGGGTCACCGACGTCAACGAAATCCAGTATGCCGTCCCCAACTACCTCACCCGTCGTCAGCTCAATCTTCGACTCTCAGTCAACTTCTGAGACGCATATTTTTCTTCCACACCCCACATCCGATGGGTAAAAATGTTCACACCATCTGCATTTTTATCCACCGACAACTTATCTAATGCCATTTTTCAACAAATTTACCCATAATTTACACCTAATTACCCTATCATTAGCGCAGCATCAAGCTAATTTTGCGTTGTAAAATTTCCATTTACATCGCATATACTGAATAATCAAATAAAATTTTTCAACAACTAAAAACTAATTATTATCATGAGAAAGTATTTATTAGCTCTTGCTGCTATTATGCTTGCCGGCTCGCAATGGGCATCGGCTCTTGAATCGCCCTATAAGGGCACTGATGTTGGCACCGAAGATTTCACCGGTGGTGATTTCTACATCTACAATGTTTCTACCGGAAAATGGCTCCAGGAAAACGACTGCAATCCTGCTTATTGGCTCACTCATGCCAACGTGGGCTACAATGGCCTCGACTTCGAGCTTATTCCACAAGCCGAAGCTCTCAGCTTCATCATCAACCCTAAATTCGGAAACAACCACTCTCTCGTGGCTCCGGGCCTCTGGATGGACACTCCTCGTGCAACCGTCACTTGGATTGCTACTCCGGTCGAAGCCGGCGACGCCAAAGTCTATACTCTCACCTGCACCGTCGATGGTACGAATTACACCCTCGGTATCGGTGAAGATGGTCACATCAGCGACCTCGCCACTGCCGGAACCGAGTGGCAATTCGTCAGCAAGGATGAGCGTCTCAATCTCCTACTTGAGGAAGCAAGCGAGTCCAACCCCGTGAGCCTCACTTGGCTCGTTCCTGCTGCCACTTTCAACCACTGGGTAAATGAGCGCGTCAACGTATGGGAGAAATCTCGCAACGAGTGCTGCGGCTTTGGTGGCAACGGCAACGAGTGCAAATATAATTTCGTATTCGAGGCGTGGGCTCTCTCCGACTTCACCATTCAGCAGACTGTAGAAAATCTGCCTAATGGAAAATATGAACTCTCTGCACAAGGATTCTATTGCCCGACCGACGGCGCTGGTCTTGTTGCTAATGCCGAATCACTCTATCAGCAATATTTGGCTGACGAAATCCCAAATTACGCCACCTTCTTTGCTGCCGACAAGTCGGTTGAGATTCCCTCTATCTTCGCCGAAGCACAAGACGAAGTTGTAGCCGATATGTTCGACCTCAAGGTTGCCGAAGGCAAGTTCGTGCCTCGTCACGTTTGGCAATTCAGCAATGCCGTGATGCACGGCTTCTACAAAGTGGCTGAGCCTCTCACTGTGACTGTAACCGATGGTAAGCTCCATCTCGGCGCCAAAGTGGAAGGTGCTTCGGGCAGTGCTTGGTTCTCTATCGACCAAATCGACGTGAAGTATTACGGCGACCCCAGCACCGGCGTTGAGCAAAACATCGCTGCTCCGGCAAGCCAAGCCGATGGCAAAATCTACAACCTCATGGGCGTAGAAGTGAAAGATATGAGCCAGCCCGGCATCTACATCGTCAATGGTAAAAAAGTATTGAAATAATTGGTTGTTGTGTGGTGGCGGGTGAGTAACGCACTACCTTTCATCTGCCACCCTCAAATCATCATGTTAATTGAATAATGCACAAAGCTCAAGCAGCTCGGATTTATGGCAAACGCACATGCCATATCTGTCCGAGCTGCTTGTTGATTTTGTCGCTTGAGCACTTCATAAATGCCCAATAGCAATTTATCGCTACACTTCTATGCAAAAAGACAATCTTCATAGGTTGCAGCAACGTGCCTTATTGAGGGGCTTCAGATTCCCACTTTAAGCCCCACAAAGATGCTGCGGGGCAACGATGGTCCATAGATGTAGCCCGAGTCGCGGTCAGCCCCTTTGTCGAAATCCTTCTGATAGGAGTTGAATACATTGAGTACTCCGGCATTGAGCTGCAAATTCACCTGTCCCATCACCTTCACATCATAGCTTAGCTTCACATTCATATCAAAGAACGACGGTGTGGTCACTGCCACATCCACATCAGTCCCCGACCCTGCCATGTGCTGCACAAGCATCGGCCCGGTAAAAGTGCCCGTCAGAGCTATGCCAAGCGGATGAATGGGATTATATTTGTAAGTGACATATCCGTAGGCATCGGGCGTGCGAAACATTCGCTTCACTGCCTTCACATCAGGATTGTCGCTCCACTGCTCCGGCTCCTTGTAGCGGCTGCGTTGCAATGTAAATCCTGCCTGCATCTGCATATCGTGGCTGAACACTACACGCGCCTCCAAATTGGCTCCCATCACCCTGGCTCCGCTGCCGTTATAGCGCTCAAGCACCTGGTTGCCCATGGCATCTACCTCCTCGAGCTGGCGCAAGGCAAACACATCACTAAGGTCGGTGTAGAACCCCTCCACAAGCAGATTAGTCTGCACAGTGCCAAAATTGTGGTAGAAATCTCCCGAAATGCTCACACTGTTCGATCGTTCTTCCTTCAGATTTTCGGCAAGAACGGTCACCACGCGCTCTCCTCCCACCACTGCAATGTGAAAATCCTCATCAAAAGCCTGGGGTGCACGGAATCCGCTCGAATAAGTAAGACGGAAATTCACCTCCTTCGAGGGATTGTAGCGCACATTGGCTCGCGGAGAGAAAATAGGATGGCTCACAAGCGAGTGCTTGTCAAGTCGTCCACCCACGAGGAATCCCCACATATCGGTGCGCCACTCATTCTGCAAATATGCACTGTAGATGTGCACCTTCTGCAGCACATCGTGGTTATAACCCACCGACACGTCGCGCAGATAATTGTAGTTGTGCTCCACACCACCCACAAGTTCGGCAGGCATAAACCACAGTCGCTTCCATCGCTGCGTGTATTGGGCTCCGCTCACTATCACAAAGTCCTTCGTCCATCCATATGCGTCGAGGTCTTGTCCTCCGCCATAATAGCTGTCGCGCTTGGTATGCTGAAACGAGCTGAACACATTGAATTTCTTGCTCTCATCCAGAGAATATATGTCGAAATTAATGCCTCCTCCATTTATCTTGTGGTCGGTTTGCTCGGCAATCTCAGCCTCATGCGGCGGATTTGAAATATTATCACCACCTCGTCTGAACTCCTTCACGCCATGATACTGGAAAGTGAGCTTCGAGAGGTCGCTCGTGCGGATATATGAGCGGAATCCCACCGTCTGCGACTTTAGCATCGGCACCTCGGTGAAGCCGTCGCCATCAAAGTCATATCCCGAACGATCGCGGCTCTGACCATACACCATCATGCCGGCACGATGATTGTCACTCACAAGCGAAGCATTGATGGTGGTATTATTGTCGAGAGCGCCACTCACGCCTTGCGAAGTGAGCGTGTGTGCCACCTCGGCAGAATTGATGATAGGGTCCTTGGTGATGATATTCACCGTGCCGCCTATCGACGACGAGCCAAACAGCGCCGAACCGCCTCCGCGTATCACTTCCACTCGCTCTATCATGTTGGCTGGTATCTGCTCCAAGCCATACACTCCTGTCAGTGCCGAATACACCGGGCGCGAATCCATCAATATCTGCGAGTAGTGCCCGTCGAGTCCATTGATGCGCACCTGCGTGAATCCGCAGTTTTGGCAATCGTTCTCCACACGCACACCAGGCTGATAGCTCAAGCCTTCGGCAAGGCACGCTGCACCCACCATGTCAAACACCTTGTTGCTCAACACACTCACCAGAGTGCTGCTGTTGCGGCGCTTCACCTCACTCTTGTTGCCGGTCACCACCACCTGCTCAAGCATCATCATGTCTTCTATCATCTCAAAGTTCACATTCACTGTCCCCTTCACGTCAATACTCTTGCGCTGTGTCACAAATCCTATGCCACTCACTTCTATAGTGTAGTGTCCGCTTTTCACATTCTCAAGCTTGAAATGCCCGGTTTCGTCAGAGTTTGTACCATAAGTGGTGCCGGCAAGCAGCACTGTGAGATATGGAATATGGCTGCCATCAGCCTTGTTCACTGTGTGTCCTGTAATCATAGCTGCACTTATGCAGCAATAGCACACTGCCAAGCATAGCAGTGCAATCATAGTTCTTAGTGTTGTCATTGATTGTTGTTATGTCGTTGTAATTGATTGTGCAAGAAGATTATAGTTCAATAATCCGCATGCATTAATGCGCCATCTGCCCCCTGTTCAGTCAAGGGCGCCATGGCTAATCTCATCAGTCTATATGTCAACCAATTACCGGAGGAGCACGAAGTGCCGGCTTCCCCATAAAGCGTGTTGCCACAGCAACCGTCGCGGCCACCGTGATAACCATTGCCACTGTCACTGCCACTGCCACCGTTGCCACCTCGGCAAGGATGTAGTGCAATGTGGCATTAAATAAAGATAGCGCTTGCAGTCCGGCAGCAGTGTGAGTGTGTCCACTTCCTCCAAAGGGGTGAGAGTGAACCACCATCACATCGTTCACATAGTGCACGTGCTCACACAGTGTGCTGCTTGCATAGTAGCCCATAAAGAGCACCGCAAGCATCATCGCAAGTATCCTATGTCGTCTGTCAAAATCCTTCACTTCTGCCTTCAGCGTTATTAACCT